>JBKJQK010000404.1:0-3144 GCA_046594095.1 Anaerolineae bacterium
CGCTATTGGGTGGTGGGGCCGGCTTATGCGCCGCTCAACACATGGCTTACTGAAGGCTGGCGCAAGCCGGCCGAGATTCGCCAGGAGGCCGGCGCGCTGGCGTTTCGCCGATCACGCGCCATCGTCCTGGGCGCCGCGGCCGCGATCGCCGTGATCGCCCTGTTTGCGTGCGCCCTCTCCAGCGCCATTGTTCTCGCGCCCGCGGTGCGCGCAAGCCAGGGACGCATCGCCGCCGCAAATCCGCCGATTACGGGCACCCTGGGGCTGACCCCCACATTGACCCAAACGGGGGTCGCCCTTTCCGTTACCGTGACGCCAGTGCCATCCCCACCGCCGGCGCAACCAACTCGCTCGTCGGCCCCAACGGCTGGCGGGCCGCTGATATCGCCGTTGCCAAAGCCGGCCGCGACGCCGACCAGCGTGCGGCCGACCGCGGTCGCGCCAAACCCCATCCCGCCCCCGGTCGCGACGCCTACCCAGGAGCTCGCGCGGCCGACCCAGCGGCCAACCACGCCCGCCGAGCCGACGATCGTCCTACCGCCCACATTCACCCCAGTGGCCACGCCGACCGCACTTGCGACCGGGGAAGCCGTTTTCACGCCGACCGCCAGCCCCACATCGACGGCGACACCCACGTCCACCCCGAGCCAGGCTCAACCTACCTCGCTGCCTTCCGCCACAGCCACTCCGGCGGCAGGCACCGTTACGGCCGTGGCCAGCGCCACGACGGACACATCCGGCATTCCGCCTTCCCCATTGGCGGGCACGGTCAATATCCGAACGGTCAACTACGCAGGGACGATCGACCTAAACGAGGCCGACGAGTTTGTTGAGCTGGCAAACACGGGCACAGTGAATGTGCAAATGCAGGGCTGGACAATCCGGCGGCGGAGTACGGCGACGTTCCAGGTAATGCCGTCACTCACCCTTCTTGCGGGCCAGATCTGCCGAATCTACACGGACTCGCCAACAAATTATGGCGATTGCGGGGCGGTCAGTTTCTATAGCCAGTCCGCTCTTTGGCGAAATGACCGGGACACCCTGGAACTCCTCGACAGCGTATTTCGGCTCGTGGCGGTGTACGCCTATTCCGCCCCTTGAAACGTCAAGTGACATCCATCCTGACCGATCCGGTACGTGCCACTTGACAATATTTCCATAATCACTAAGATTTTTAGATGGGACGCGATTCGCGCGTCCTAGTTCAGGGCGCAGGGTCGCATCCAGCAGGTCGTTTCTTCGCGCATGGAAATATTGCGCGGAGCGGACTCATCTGCTACTTAGCCAGCGCGCTTAAAGTGAAAGGTCTGATGGTCATCAAGAAACCCGCCTCGAAAGCGGCAGCCAGGAAGTCCGTGCCTGCGTCCGTCGTCAGCAAGGCTTCCGTCAACGCCAAGAGCACCGTCTCGGCCAACAAGCGCGGCGCGGCTAAACCCGCCGTCGTCAAGCCACTCGGGGCCAGGCCAAACGAGCCAAAGCTGGCTGAACCGAAGCCAGCCGAGGTCAAACCAGCGGCCGTCAAGGCCGCTACCGCGAAAGCGCCCCGGGCCCCAAAAGTGACCACCTCTTCGCCCGTGACGGAAGTCATCGCCCCGGTCGTTCGGGAGAAGCCCGCCCGGGCGCCAAAAGAGAATGGACGTCCGGTGGTTGTTCCGCTGTCGCCTCTGGCGCAGTTGAAAGCCCGGGCAGCCAAGGTCAAGGCCGAGGGCTCCGACCAGACCCGCACGGTTTCAGACAGCACCGCCACCATTGAAGAAATCGCGGTCGAAGAACTGTCGGTCGAAGAGCAGCTCATCAACATGGGCCGGGATCGTGGCTACGTCACCTATGACGACATTCTGGGCCTCTTTCCGGACGCCGAAAAGAACGCCGAGCAACTCGAAGAACTCCTGACCTCCCTGAACGACGCAACGATCCAGGTTGTGCCCAGCGAGGAAGAAGCCGCCGACCAGTTTTCGCCGGATGACGACGATGACGAGGACGACGAGTGGAATGAGCGCAATCAGGACAACCTGCTTGAGGCGATCGAAGCCGATGACACGGTTGGGCTGTATCTCAAGGAGATTGGGCGTGTTCCGCTGCTGACGGCCCCGCAGGAAGTCGATTTGGCCCAGCGGATGGAGCGCGGCCGGGCGTCGCGCGAGGTGATCGTCGCCGGCGAAAAACTGGCCCCCCAGTTCAAAGAAAAGCATGATGAGTTGATCGAAGATGGGATGCTCGCGCGCGAGCATTTGATCAACGCGAACTCGCGCCTGGTGATCAGCGTCGCCAAAAAGTATATCGGTCGCGGGGTGCCGTTTCTGGATTTGATCCAGGAAGGCAATATTGGACTGATAAGAGCGGCCAAGAAATTTGACTGGCGGCGCGGACACAAGTTCAGCACGTATGCGACGTGGTGGATTCGACAGGCAGTGACCCGGGCCATTGCCGACCAGGGCCGCACGATCCGGGTGCCCGTCCACATGGGCGACCAGATCAACCGATTGCTGCGGGCCAGCCATCAACTGACTCAGGAACTGGGCCGTGACCCGACCGTGGCGGAGCTGGCCGAAGCCCTCCTGGTGACGGTCCGCAAGGCCGAGCAGATGATCCAGGTCGCTCGCCGCCCGATCAGCCTCGAAACACCCACCGATGACGAGGAAGAGAGTGTGCTGGGTGACTTCATCCCCGATGAAGACAGCCCCGCGCCGGCCGAGATGGTGACCAGCCAGGTCCTGCGCGAGCAGATGGCCGACATCCTGGGCACCCTCCCCCCGCGCGAGGTTCGTATTCTGCAGTTGCGCTACGGGCTGCTCGACGGCGAGACCTATACGCTCGAAGAAGTGGGCCGCAAACTGGGGGTCACCCGTGAGCGCGTTCGCCAGATCGAGGCGCAGGCCCTGTCGCGCCTGCGCCACCCGGCTCATGCCCGGCGGCTGAGAGATTTCCTGAAAGAGTAGCTTGGCCGAACAAGTTGACGGCGCGTTGACGCACGGCGCGACACAAACGTTACAGACTAATTTTCAGGCTGCCAGGGTATAGAGGCCGATGGCGCGAGACGTCTTTCCAGTTTCGAGTACACGACATAGCCTCCCAGGTTGTCGCGTGAGTGGGCGATCGCTTCTGAATCAAGCCGATTGGCAAATTCGAGCGCCGAAACCGACC
>JBKJQK010000452.1:0-6386 GCA_046594095.1 Anaerolineae bacterium
AACCCTTTGCCAATCGCGCCAAGCGCGAGAACAACCACCCCCAGGTGGACAAAATAGCCCCCGTAGCGGCGCTGATTGCGCCCAAACAGCCGGGCCAGGGCGGTCCAGGGCGCCTCGGCATTGGCCTTCATCCGCGCTCGCGCGCCCCGCGCATACTCCAACAGCGTAATGCCGAGCGAGTAGGCGCACAGCCCGGCGCACAACGCGGCAACGATTGCGGCCACCGAAAAGTCGCGCAGGGTAAACACCGGAATCCAGACGGCCAGAACGGCGGCGGCAAAGACGAGCCCGCCCTTTGATTGGCGGGCAACCGCCTTGCCGTTGGCCTTGGACCAGGCCATAAGCGGCGCAATACCCATCAACACCACCAAGACAAAGAATTGAGGGACAACGACCGCATTGAAGTAGGGCGGGCCGACCGTGAGCCTGGATCCTGTGAATGCTTCCGTGGCAATCGGCAGCGACGTCAACGCAAAGACCGTGACCGCGGAACTCACGAATACGACGTTTTGGAGCAGGAAGATTCCTTCACGCGAAAACATGTTATCGAGCTGATTGTCACTCTTCAAGGCTTCCAGGCGGGTCAGCCAAAAATACAACATGACGCTCAGCATGATGACCAGAAAGCCAAGGAAAATCGGGCCCATGCTGGATTGGGCAAAGGCATGTACGCTCGTCAACACGCCACTCCTGACAATGGCGGTCGCCCACACAATCGAGCCGAAGGTCAGCATCATCAGGGCCACATTCCAGTTCTTGAACATGCCGCGTTTTTCTTGAATCATCGCGCTGTGCAGGAAGGCTGTGCCGAGCAACCACGGGACCAACGACTTATTTTCAACCGGATCCCAGCCCCAGTAGCCGCCCCACCCCAGCACGTCATGGGCCCATCGACCGCCCAAAACGAGGCCACAGGTCAGGAATACCCAGCCGACCAGTGTCCAGCGCCGTGAGGAGCGCAACCAAAGGTCGTCGGTTCGGCGGGTGATCAGCGACGCCATGCAGAAGGCGAACGGCACAATGAAGCCCGTGAAACCGGCATACAGAACCGGCGGATGGATGATCATGCCGGGATGGCGTAACAAAGGATTCAGGCCGCGGCCATCCACAGGTGGAAAATCGAAGCGCTCAAACGGATTGGCGGAGACCAGCGTAAGTCCGATGAAGAACGCAAGGACGAGGGCCATCGTGGCGGTTACATACGGCAGAAGCGGCTTGTCTTCGCGCCATTCGCGGCGCATGGCAAAGAAGATGAAGACCGACATGACAAGGCACCAAAAAAGCAGCGAGCCGTCCTGCGATCCCCACAGAGCCGTGATCCTGAAGAAGACCGGCGTGGCGCGCGACGACACCGCTGCCGCATACTTGACGCCGTAGTCGTTGTTGAGCAGGGCCGCCCAAATGCCGGCCACCCCGATCAGCATCAGCGGGAACGCCAGCGTGGCCGCCGTCCGCCCGCTCTGAACCAGCCGCTCATCGTTCCGGCGCGCGCCCGCGACCGAGGCGACGGCCGCATAGACCAGCGTCAGGAGGGCGAAGAGGACCGCAAAGTAACCAACGTCGGTCAGCATGTCAGACCGCCCCCCCGTGAGCGACGACCGCGAGGCGGAGCCGGCTCGGCATTACGGCTTGGCCTCTGCCGCAGCTTCGTATTTTGTCGGACACTGGAGCAGTAGTGAATCCGGCGAGTTCCCGGCAGCGAACTTGCCGTCGCCCGCGACTTTGCCCGTGATGATGGCGTTGGCTTCGTGCATCAACGTGTCGGGTTTGGCCCCCCGATACAGCACGGTTACCCGCGGGGCAGCCGTCAGGCTGCTCGCCAGTGTCTCGCGATCCTGCACGATGTCGAACTGCAGGTTCAGCGTTTTTGCGTCGTAGCGAATGCTGTCGCCGACGACACTCCCGGTGAGCTTGAAAACCCGTTGCGACAGGTCTGCTCCGCTGCGCTGCTGACGCAGTAACTCATCCACCTTGACCTCCAGGCTGGCGTTACCGGAAATCGTAAACGCCACGATCGCGACAAGCGCGCCCAGGATCAGTGCCAGGCCCACAAATACTCTTGGTTTCATCAGTACCGGTTCTACCTCTTCCGCTATTTTAGTCCACACCACGGCGCGGGGTGAAATCGCCGACCCTTCGACTGGACCTGATTACCGGTCCGTCTGGTATTCCAGGCGCGCCCTGGGACCGGCGCCCAATACCGCCGTTAGCGCTCGGAATGCTTTTTGTCGGACGCCCCTTTGGGCGAATGCGCCCACAGCGCGAAACGGGTACGTAGCATCAAACCCCTCCGCGCCAGGTCCGACGTCACTTCGGCCAGTACAATTGACGCATGTTGATGAGGATTATGGAACTCGATGCGGCCGCCCAGACCCTGCTGCTCCGGCGGGCTCTGGACGAATTTCCCGTAAGCGATGCAATGCGGGCGCGAACGCGATCGACCTTCGGAGAAGACCTTGCGCCAGAAGTGGTTGTGCGCCGGATTCTCCGCGACGTCCGCGATCGAGGCGATGCGGCCCTGATCGAATGGACCCAAAAGCTGGAAGGTGTCACGCTCGTGCCCGGCCGGTTTTCCCTGGAGGACATCCATATCGCGGGCGCCTACGACGCCGTCGAACCTGACGTGGTGGCCGCCCTGGAACAAGCGGCCGAGCGCATTTCCCGCTTCCACGCGCGCATGCCCGCGCAGTCATGGATGAACACCGAAATGGGCGGCATGCTGGGACAGGTCATCCGTCCGTTTGAAAGAATCGGGATTTACGTCCCCGGCGGCAGCGCGCCCTTGGCCTCAACCCTGTTGATGACGGCGATTCCAGCCCGTCAGGCGGGCGTGACCGAGATCGTCGTGTGCGCCCCGCCGCTTCCCGGGACCGGCCAGCCCCACCCCCTCATCCAGGTCGCCGCCGACATTGCCGGCGTCGACGAGGTGTTGTGCCTGGGTGGCGTCGCCGCAATCGGGGCCATGGCCTATGGGAGCGAGAGCGTCGGTCGGGTGGACAAGATATTCGGACCCGGCAATGCATTTGTGGTCCTGGCCAAGAAAGAAGTCTTCGGCGTCGTCGGAATCGACGCGCTTCCGGGACCGACCGAGACGGTCGTCGTCGCCGACGATGGCGCGAACCCGGCCTGGGTGGCCGCCGACATGCTCGCCCAGGCTGAACACACCACCGGCACCGCAATTCTGATTACGCCATCGCGCGCGCTTGCGGCCAAGGTCGGCCAGGCCATCGATTCGCAACTGGCCGCCCTGCCCGCGCCGAACGCCAGCGAAATCCGCGACTCGTTCAGCCGGCGCAGCGGCGCGGTCATCACGGCTGACCTGGCCGAGGCGGTCGCCGTCGCGGACCAATTCGCTCCCGAGCACCTGTGCCTCTCGGTGCGCGAGCCATGGGCATGGCTCAGTGAAATCCGGAATGCCGGGGGCGTCTTCCTGGGCGAGCACTCGTACGAGGTGCTCGGTGACTATTGCGCAGGGCCAAGCCATGTGATGCCCACGGGCGGAACCGCTCGCTTCACGCCGCCCTGTAATGCGCTGGATTTTGTGCGGGTAATGAACGTCATCGCCCTCGACGAGCCAACCTCGCGCGGCCTGGCCCCGGTCGCCATCAAGCTGGCGATCGCGGAAGGGCTGAGCGCCCACGCGGCCGCCGCCCGCCTACGCATCGCCTAGCGCTTGCGCGACTACAATTCGGCGCGTGCTCTCAGAGGCTTTCCTTCGCTCGCTCAATCGCCTGCGCCTGAACGTGCCGCGCCGCAAGCGGGGTGTATACACCGGCCAGCGGCGCAGCCAGCGGCGGGGCCGATCGGTAGAATTTGCCGACTATCGCGCCTACACACCCGGTGACGATCCGCGCCGCGTAGACTGGAACATTCTTGCGCGCTACGAGAAGCCCTACATCAAGCTGTTCGAGGACGAAGAGGATGTGACGGTTTCGGTACTCCTGGACGCCAGCGGATCGATGCGCTGGATGGACGAGGGCGAAATCGACTCCTCGAAATGGCGCCGGGCCGCCGAGCTGGCCCTTGCCCTGGGCTACATCGCCCTCGCTGCCGGCGACCGGGCCATCCTCGAGACGAGTTCTCGCGCGCGGTGCGGCCCCAAACGCGGTCTGGGCGGAATGAGCGAGTTGATTCGACTGGCCGAGCGCGAAGGCGCCAATCCACCCGATGCCCGGGCGAACCTGAATGAATGGCTCCGGCGCTACGCGGCCACAGCCCGGCCTGGACTGTGCATCCTGGTCTCCGACATGCTCGATTCAAGTGGCTATGTGGACGGCATCAACGCGCTCGGCGGAGCGGGCCTTGACGTCTGCATCCTGCATGTATTGTGCCCGTCGGAACTCGATCCGAGGATTGCCGGCGATCTACGGCTAAGGGATGTCGAGACCGCCGATCTGCAGGACGTCAGCCTGGACGAGGCGGTCCTGTCGCGGTATCGAGAACGATTGGCAAACTGGAGCCAGGAGATGTCGACTCTTTGCCGCCGCCGAGGCGGGCGGTACTTTTTAGCGGACACCTCAACCCCAGTCGAGCAAATCATCCTCGGCGATCTGCGCCGGGCGGAGTGGCTGGGATGATGTTCAAACGTCCGGCCGCTGAGCAACGGTGGAAGCCATGAACCTGCTCAACCCGCTCGCGTTCCTTTTCGCTGGTGTGGCGGCGCCGATTATCCTGCTATATGTGCTCAGGCTGCGCCGGCGCGAGCAGCGCGTCAGCAGCACGCTGTTGTGGCGCCAGGTCGTGATGGATCGCGAGGCGAATACGCTCTGGCAGCGCTTGCGGCCGAACATTCTGCTGCTGCTCCAGCTCCTGACCCTGACATTCCTCGTTTTTGCCCTGACCCGCCCATACGCATTGGCACCCGCCATTCTGAGCGGCCGGACCGTTGTATTGCTCGACGCGTCAGCCTCGATGGCCGCCACGGACGTCGACCCATCCAGGTTTGAGGCGGCCCGGCATGAGGTTCGCCAACTCATTGAGGGCCTTGGCGCAAACAACGAGATGACCGTCATCCTTGTCGATGGATCGCCGCGCGCCCTGAGCCCTTTGACCTCGAATCGGCCGGATTTGATAGCGGCGCTGGAGGGCGCCCGCACCAGCCTGAGTACAGCCAACTGGAGCGCGGCCCTGGCGTTGGCCGGCGCATTGCGGACGGAATCGACCAGTCTGATCGTATTTGGCGATGGGGCCAACAGCGCCGACCTCCAGACCGTGGCGCTTCCGGCCCGCTTCATCGCGGTCGGAGGAAGCGGCGGCAACGTTGCAATCAGCGCTTTGGCGGTTCGGCGGACGCTGCGCGGCGTGTCCGCCCTCACCCGGGTCACTAACCATGGTTCCCAGGATGCGACCGTGTTGCTTTCGCTTCGCGCCGTTGACGAACCGGGCTCCACCAGGCTAGTTGACGCCCGCGAATTCCGGGTCGGGGGCGGACAGTCGGCCCAATGGACGGTCAATGACATCGATTCTGAAGTGCCCGCCCTGCGGGCAGCCATCGACTCGGTCACGCCACCGGGGGCCAATGCGCTCGCCAGCGACGACAGCGCGTACGCCATTAACGCGGCGGCGGCGCCGCGACGGGCACTGTTGCTCGGGCGGGGAAACCGGTTTGTCGAACAGGCCTTTGGATCGCTCCCCAACCTCCAGCTCACCCGGGCCGTGAGCATGCCCACTGAACTGGATCGCGCATTCGATCTGATCATCGTCGATGGCATTTCAGCCACCCTCCCGGCCCGATCGCGCGCGCTGTTCATTGCTCCGATCGCCGACACCCCGGTCTTCTCGGTGGGCGCTGTATTCAGCGCCACGGCCTTTGCGGAAGGGTTCAGTCATCCCATGCTCCGGGGGGTCGACTGGCGCGGGATCAACATCCTCGACGGGCGCCTGGTGAATGGCCCCGCCTGGTTGCGCCCGATCGTGACCGCTCAAGGCGGTCCGCTTGTCATGGCTGGTGAACCGCCGCCGGTGGAGGGGACGTCGCCGGATTTTGAACGGCTGGCGATCATCAGCTTCGACTTAAGGCGTAGCGACTTGCCGCTCCAAATCGCCTTCCCGGTGTTGATCGCGAACACGGTGGAATGGCTCGCTCCGCTGAGGGGCCTGGATATCGCGTCGGCGATCCGGCCGGGCGAGGTGGTCGCGCTTCCGCAGGGGGCGACGGTTATCAACCCATCCGGGCAGCAATTTGCCGTAGACGCGCGCGGTTTTGCGGCGACCTCCGAGCCCGGCATCTATGGCTATGCGTCAGGAGGGGCGAACGGGCGCTTTGCGGTCAACTTCATCAGCGCCCAGGAATCCGGGATTGCCCCCGCGGCGGTGAGTTTCAGCGCCCCATCCGTGCCGGGCGCAGGATTGGCCTCCGGCGCGACCGCCCAGCGCGAGATCTGGCC
>JBKJQK010000565.1:0-5289 GCA_046594095.1 Anaerolineae bacterium
GGCTTGGCAGGTTGAATATTGCGTCCTCGGGCGCGGAAGGATCGGCCGGTGATGTCGACGACGGTGGCCCGATGGAAGTGGCGGTCCAGGCCACTTGAGGCCAGTAGCGGGTCGCCAAAGAGTTCAGGCCATTCGTCGAGGGCCCAGTTGGAGGTGATGATCGTGCGGGCCACCTCATAGCGGGAGTTGATGACGTCGTAGAAGTACTCGGGGCCGTCATCGCGCAGGCGCTTGAGACCGAAGTCGTCGATGACCAGCAACGGGATGCGGGCCAGGGCACGGAGCTTGCGCCGGTAGTCGTTCTGAGCCTGGGCCAGGGCCAGTGAAGCCAGCAGCCCGGCCGCCGTCGTGTAGAGGGCCGTATGGCCGACCATACAGGCGCAATTGACGAGCGCCTGGGCAAGGTGGGTTTTTCCTGTTCCGGTAGGACCAGTGATGATCACCGTTACCTTCTGCTCAACGAAGCGCCAAGCGGCGTGGGAAACTACGTCGAGTTCTACGATTACCGACGCAAGCATCAAGCGCTGGACTATCGCACGCACGCGGCGGTCTACTATGGGTAACGCCCTTCGCTGTCGCCGGCCCAGCCTGCGGCCGGGACCGACTCCAGCGTCCTCATCAGCGCTGCGGCGACCTACGGTCGCCTTGCGCTCGATGAGGTTATTCAACCAAACAAGGACTTGAGGAACTCAATCTGAAATTCGGAGTTTTCGTGTCCAAAAGATGGGGTCCACCAAAAATTGCGCTATCTCGTCGCGCGATTCGGCGAGAATATCCACATCGTCGGGAAGTGATAGTCAGCAACCGATCGGTATCCAGATGTCACGATCCTGGGCACGGCCACTGTGATCTCTTGCTTCAACTCCCAGCGGGCGCGAGCCATCTTTAGCCAGTCAATTTCAGCCAGATAGCGCTGCGGCTCCGTAAGAAACTGCCGCCAGACACCGTTGCCAACGATCACCAGCGCGTTTGGCTGGGCTTCATACCAGGCGTGAGGCGTGTCAGCGGCATTGATGACATCTATTTCCGCCAGACCGGGCCGCTGGAGCGTAACCGTATAGTGCTCCTTCAGCAACGTCGTGATGGAAGCCGTGTTATCGGCAATCCACGACGTGGCTATAACCCGCGGATCCTGCTTGATGCCAGTGCCGAACAACCATAGATCCGCGAATACCGGCAGACCGATCGCCGACGCCACGAGCGCGACGACGACACTCTGGCGCAGTCGCCGAAATACCGGTTTGTTCTTGCTCAGCCAAGCGGCGATGGCATCAATACCCGCAGACGCGGCAACCATTAACAAAGGCACGACTGGAAGCGCGTTGCGTTCGAATGCCACGGATGACCGGGAGAGAAGCGCGAAGAATACAAACGCGGCGATGGCGACTCCACGGGCGTAGGCGCTCTTGCGCCTCAAAAGGATCACAAAACCGAAGATCGCGAAGATCGTCGACACGGCATCGGCGCTTTCCAGGAATGAAGCTAGAAACCACAGGGGGTTACTAGTCGTGTAGCCGGGGTGCCCGATTGCATAGTGATAGAGGTCGAACGCCACGCCATCTACGAACTTAGGCAGATCCAGTAGCGCGTACGGCGTGGACACAAAGAAACCCACGGCGACGCCGATTAGGATTCGACTGAGCGACTCAACACGCCGGTCCTTGAACGAGTCGGAGAGAACCGCCCAGAAAACATAGGTCAGCGGAATGATCCCGGCCTGGTACTTTGTCCCCGACGCGATCCCAATCGCCAATCCGCAAAGGGCGAGCAACCCTGATTTTCCCGCTTTGTGGCCGCCGACCGCCAGACATAGCGCCAGCGAGCACCAGAAGACCGATGGCATGTCGGTGGTCGCATAATGGGAGTGAACGACGGCAAGATACTGCGTGGCCATCAGCAAGGCTGCGATTGCCGCCGCTCTGCGCGAAACAACGCGGAGCGCGATCCAGTACACCATTGGAATTATGGCCACGCCCATCAACGCCGAAAGGACCCGCCCAACGAGATAGAACTGCCATAGCGTGGTTGATGGAAGGCCGCTGAGCGCGCCCTTACTGGCGGCATAGAAGACATAGCCGATCTGGGCGATCAGGTTGACGTAAATCTGCCCCGTCGGATAGTGAAACCACCCCGGGTTCAGGTTTCCAGTGCGCATCATGGCGGCCGCGTGTTCGACAAGGGCATACTCATCCGGATGGTCGAACTGCAAAGGAAGCCCGAAATTGATGCCCAGGAAACGAAGTAGCAAGCCAATGGTCGTAATGCAACCGATCGCCAGAAACCTCCGCGTAGCGGTTCTATCGAGCTGGCGCCGAATCAATTCCATTGAAGCACCAGCCGAGAGCGGACGATTCCGTCCAGCGATGCAAAGAGATCTGTCGTCCCGCCCGTCACGACAACGTCACTGTGACCGAGTCCAATGTTGCCCGGGAATGTACCGATGATCGCGTTGCCAGAATACTTCTCCCACGGTCCATCAATGGCGCCGCGCATCGAACGCGCCAGTCCGAGACCAAATTGTGTGTCGCCCGGATCGCCCGGGCCACGCCTTCGAACGCCCTCGCCCTTGAACTCTTTGGTGTAGCGCTTTCTGGTTGACATAGTCGTCTTCCTATCTTATCTATGTCTCCACTTTTCCGGGTGGCCCACTTGGCCGTGTACTGGCTGCCCCGATCGGAGTAATGCGGCAGGCCGGGATCCGGCCAGCGTTGTTGAACCGCCAAGTCGAACGCTTGTTGGCCGGGCTTTGTCCATCGTCTCACAGATTGACCATCCCACGACTCGTCCACAGATTCATCGTCGCTGCCAGATATAGATGTCCTTCATCGGTTGGAACTAGCGTAATGTCCGAAACCGACCTCCGATCTCGCCCGTCTGCCTGAAATTCCTGATTCAGCACGTTTGGCGCCGTTCGCCGGGTCGCGTCCGCGACTTTGGTCGCCACAAAGCGCCTGTTTTTGCGGGCGATTGGCTTACGCTCCAGCATCAGTCGCGCTATCCGTCGCCGGCCATACCGGCGGCTCAACTGTCGCAAACGATCGCGGATTCGTCTGCTCCCATACGCTTTGCGATTCTTCGTGAATTCCGCTTCGATGACCTTTCCCAGTTCCTCGCCCTCTTGCGAGCACTCGCCTGGCTGGCACCCGAGCCAGCTGTTGTATCCGCTGCGAAACACCCTCAGATAGGCGCACAGGCCACTCGCTGGCAGACTCATGGCGCTGGCCTTGATGAAGTCGTACTTCTTTTGGGTACTGCCGCACCAAAAGAAGCCCGCGGAATACCCCGCCTACTACATGCGCCAGTTTCCCGACCGCCGTACAGCAATCGTGGCGGCCACAATGGCCGCCACGGTTTGTCTCAGATGGGCGCGACAGGGATCGAACCTGTGACCCCCGCGATGTCAACACGGTACTCTAACCAACTGAGCTACGCGCCCTGAACGGAAGTGAGTATACCAGCGCCGGCCGCCACACGCATGGCCGCAGTGCCGCCGACACTCGCGCCATCTCGTGTGGTTCGACCCGATTCAAACCACTTTCGGGAGAAGGGAGAAAGTGAGAAGTCGCGGTTTCTCCCATTGTCTGCCTCTTCTTTTAGAACCGCCCGCTCGGGTCGATTGGAATGCGCCTGGCCTCGCCCTTCCCAGTTTAAAATCTCCAACCTCATGGCTGTACGCGAACGAAATCAGGATCTCAACATGGTCAGCGAGCTCGCCCGGACGCACCTGACCTCGACCCCGGACGATGGGCTGCGCAAAGACATCTGCGCCGTCATCGCCATCAACTTGCGCCACTTTGCGGATGACGCCGAAACCTCGGCCAAGGCCTGGGACAAAAAGGCCTATCACACGAAGGCCGACGAACTCCGCCGTGACGTCGCCTGGGCATCCCCGATGGCTCAGGTCGCCGAGTCGATGGCCTACACCCCGCGTAAGCTCGAGCCGGCCGACATTAAACGCCTGCAAGGCATGCTCCCCGACGACGTCATCCTGCCCGAGCGCATGCGCTTCAAACAGATCGACTCGCTGCGGGGCGCCGCAGCAGCCGCCCGCCAGACCCTGCTCAAGCGCAATTAGCGGCTCAGGAGCGCAAATCCCCATGGAACGCCGCCGCTCGCCGGCGCGGCCGACGCCCGGACCGCTTGAGTTCGGGCCCGGCTGTGTTTACGGGCGGGGCCGCCCGCGTTCCACGTCGGAAAACGAAATCGGCGGACTCTTTCGAGTCCGCCGATTCCGCCGGGTCGCGACAATCTACAGGCTTGTCACCTGAGGGGGTGCCGCGACACAGAGTTTCGAACGTTTACTCATCTGAACACCACCTCCGTATTTAGGATAGCGAATCAAAGTTCCGTCGCCGGGCCAACTGAACGGTTGCGAATATAGCACACTATCTTGAAATCCGGAACGCCCGGCTCATCAGCAATTCATCGTAGTAGACCCCGCCCGTGTAAATGACCTCAGGCTCAACGCCATACACCGTGAAACCCGCCCGGGCATACGCCCGGATCGCCGGCCCATTGGTCGTCGCAACGGCCAGCCGCAGCCGCCGGAAGCCGGCCATGGTCGCCCAGTCGATGCAGGCCGTGAGCAAACGCTCGGCCACCCGCCGCCCGCGCCAGGCCGGGCGGACATACACCCCGTCCACTGTCCCGGTGTGCCAGATCTTGGCCGCCTTGTCGGCGTACACCCCGGCCGTCCCGATGAGCTCCCCGCCAGCTTCCGCAAACCAAAGGTTGTCGCGCGCCCGGCCGGCTGGGAAACTCACCCGCTCCAGCCAGTGACTTTCCGGCCGGGCCGCGCTTTCGGCGTGGTCGCTCCCAAACGCCTCCGGATGGGCCAGCAGACCCTCCAGGCGCAGCTCGCGGTATCCCGCCGCGTCGGAGGTGGCCGACTCGCGAATGATCACCTTGCCCATCTTCAGCCGCTTACGCGCTTGAGCTGGACCTTGCCGTCGGCGGTCGTGACCAGAAACTCAAATATTCCGCCGACAGCCGCGCGCGCCGCCGCCTGCTCGGCCGTCAGCGTCAAATCGCCCAGGCGGATCAAAGCGACCTTGCTCTTGGGGTCGCGCAGCCAGCGGGCGAAGTTGTCAACCGACATGCTGGTCTCACGGACGAAGGCATCGGGGTCGACGCTAAGCTCATTGAATCTCCGCGCGACAAAGGCCGGATCCAGGAAGGCCAATAGGCTGCCTGCCCGCGGGCCGGACTCGCGGTCGAGCAGCACCCGATAAATGGCCTTAAAGGCGTCCCCGCTCGGGAGCGGCGTCATGCGGGCCGCGTCAAATACCA
>JBKJQK010000468.1:0-3451 GCA_046594095.1 Anaerolineae bacterium
AGCGAATAATATCAATGCCATCCTGCGCGGTGCAAATCCAGGCGAGATTCCGTTCTATCAAGCTTCTAAATTCGAATTATCCGTCAATCTCAAAACCGCCAAGTCTCTTGGGCTGACGGTGCCGCAAACAATTTTGGCCAGCGCCGACAAGGTGATCGAATAGCGAGTTATTTTGCTGCCGTGCATGAGTCTGCTTCTGGCACTTTTCGGACATGACGATTGCCGCGATGAATGTCCACTGTTGGCGGAGCAGCAGACTGCGGGCGACAGGCGCAGCAAAATTACAAAAGTCCCTGGTGGCCGGCGCAAGATTGTGTGGCGTTTGTCACGGTCAACCCACAAATCGGTGGTTAGGTTCGCTCCAATTCATACATCCGCCGAACGGAGCGAGCCATGACCAGCGATATTCAATTCCTGACTGACCAGACACTTGACCAGGTGACCGGTGGATTTCACAGCGGTGCCGAGAGTAGCATGATCGAGTTGCAGTCACTGGTCTCCAGGCGGTCAACCGCGCTTCAACTCACCACGGGCATGATGAACGCGATCAATGAAGGCACAAAACGGGTTGCGGGTAACATAGGTCGCTAACCTTTGCGCTTCGCATGCATGACGCCAGGTGGACTACTGTTGCACACGGACGAATAATATAAGCGAACCGAGGTCGGATTTACCCGAAACGGACAGCACACGAGGCGGACTTGCCGCTCGTTCAGTCAACTGACGCATAGGTTTTGTAGTGTTTCCGAGCAAGCGATGAGCAGCATCCAAATGAGCAGTACTGACGACCTCGTCTTGATCTTCGCAACTGCCGCTAATGACGACCTTGCCTCGGATATCTGTACCGAGCTGTTGATGAACAACGTCGTTGGCCTGGCCCACTACTGGTCGGGAATTACAAATCTGGAGAAATGGGGCCTTGAAGTGCATTCACGTGACCAAGTGGGGATGATCTTCCTCACGCGGGCGTCGTTAGCCGGCCGAGCTGTTGAGCAAGCAAAAGCAATGTATTCGTACGACACTCCAACCATCGTGGTTCTCGACATCAAGGGCGGCAATGCGCCGTTTCTCCAATGGATCATCGGACGCACGGCACATCCCGAATGAGCGGGGTCGCTCTCCGCACTTATGGTAGCTGGCTGACGAGCCTGCAGAGGGTCCAAATTGAATGAAAAAGTCGCGAAAATCTCTTTTTGAGCCTCTCTGCTCCTGGATCGCCTTTGAATGAAAGGCAACTGTCTGGATGTGCAATCGACATGACTTTGCGGATCGTTTTTCTGTCCTTGGCGCTGCTTGTTTTCATCGCTCCGGCGATAGCTGAATCGCGGCCGCCTCGCCTTCGGTGCCACGCGGTGGTGGATGGGACGTTTAGCGACCCCAGGCTCAGCCCTGACGCGCGCTGGATGGAAAATAGCAGTCAACTGGCGGCAATTCCGAGCTTCGGTATCGTCCTTGGTTTATTGCCGACAGATCGCGCAGGTCTGCCGTTGACGCCGGAAAGGCAGTCTAAATTCGTGCCGGAGTATGCGGGGTTTATTCGCATTTCAAACACGGCAGTCGGCGGTCGTTACGCGGCCAGAATGTCGGCCGACGGGACTGTGAGTGTGATTCAGGATGGCCAATTTGTGACAGCCTTGGCAGCTACCCGATCTCTCCCGTGTAACGGCGCCCATAACAAGGCCTGGACCTTTGATCTCAAGGAAGGAGAAATTATAATCCAGATATCCGGGGCGAATTCGAGCGCCACGGCTTTGTATCTCGAGGTCGAATAGGCGCCTGAACAAAATACTCACCCGGAATCGGAGATGGATCTCCAACCGATCGGGGTCCAGATCAGCGTGGCGCCATCTTGCGCAGATGTTCCACCAATTGCTGCGCCGGTTTCGGCAATGATTTGAAATTACGCGCGCAGATCGCCAGCCGCCGGTTGGCCCAGGAATCCCTGATCCTGACGACATTGATCTTCATCGATCGCGCGCAGCGCCTGGCCGCGACCTCGGGAATCACGGCAACACCGATGCCGGCAGAGACCATTTGTCCGATCGCATCGAAATTGTTGAGCCGGGCGCGGAACCGCAAGCGCGCACCCAACCGCGCGGCGTGGCCGGTGACATGGGCATGCAGCGCGCTCGAGGTGATCAGGCCGACGAAATCCCGCTCCACCACTTCGCGAAAATCGACCTGCCGCCGCTTCGCCAGTTCATCCTGGCGCGCGGTGACCAGCACCAGCCGGTCTTCGCTGTAGGGAATCCGCTCGATACCGTCGGGCAACGCGTGTTCGGCGGCGAGCCCGAGGTCGGCGGCGCCGCTGGCGATGGCGCGTGCGATGTCGGCGCTTTCGCGCTCCTCGACATCGATCGAGATATGCGGGTGCTGGCTCAGGAACGCGGCCAGCGCCTTCGGAAGGTACTCCGACAGGCCGGAGGTGTTGGCGAGGAAGCGGACGGTGGCCTTGACGCCGCGCGAATAGGCGGCGAGATCGCCGCGCATCGCCTCGACATTGTGCATGACGATGCGGGCATGGTCGAGCAGGCTTTCGCCGGCCGGCGTCAGTTCGACGCCGCGACGGCCGCGCGTCAGTAACGACACGCCAAGTGCTGCCTCCAGATGCTTGATCCGCGCGCTCGCCGAGGCCAGCGCCAGATGAACGCGGTTGGCGCCATTGGTGATGCTGCGGGTCTCGGCCACCGCGATGAAGAGCTGTAGATCGACCAGATCGAAGCGCATAATCATTTCCCAACCCTCATAGGAGGTGCCCTTGCGCCGTCTCGAACCACGCATCGCATTGCCGGGCGAACCACGAGGCCCGTGGCCCATCCTTCGAGACGCACGCTCGCGCGTGCTCCTCCAGCGATGAGCTTACGCTCACGCGGGGATGAGGTCGTGCCTTCGGCAAAACCGAATGCTGTCTCCGTAATCTCCAGATTGTGCCGATCCGCCCGATCGGTCAATGTCGTCAGATGATCGATTCCATGCTCGTTCTCATCGCTTGCGCCTTCCTGCTTGCCGGTTTCGTCAGGGGCGTGATCGGGCTCGGCCTGCCGACGGTGTCGATGGGGCTGCTCGCGCTGACGATGCCGCCCGGCCAGGCGATCGCGATCGTCATCATCCCGGCGATCGTCACCAATATCTGGCAGACGTTTGTGGGGCCCTATCTGCGCGACATCATCCGGCGGTTGTGGCCGCTGATGGTCGGCACCGTGATTGGGATCTGGCTCAACGGGGGATTGTTGACCGGGCCCTATGCGGTCTACGGCACCGTCATCCTCGGCGTGCTGCTGGTGATCTATGCCCTGGTCGGCCTGAGCAAGTTCAGCCTGGAGGTCGCGCGCCGCGACGAAAAGTGGATCGGCGGTATCGTCGGGGTTGCCACCGGCGTGATCTCGGCCGCCACCGGCGTCCAGGTCATCCCGTCGATGCCATTCATGCAGGCGATCGGCATGGAGAAGGA
>JBKJQK010000141.1:0-3361 GCA_046594095.1 Anaerolineae bacterium
TGGAGCCGCGGTCGCCGGCAATCTTCATGGGCTGGCGCGAGCGACAACGGGACGAATCCGCCAGGAAACGGAAAATAGCATGACCCACCCAAACAACCACGACCCGCGCCATCGCACCCTCTTGCAGGGCATTGCTAAACGGGCGATGTACGATCGCGGGCTGCTGCCCGAGTTTTCGCAGGCTGAGCTCACCGAACTTGAAAGGATCAAGGCATCGCCCTCGGGCGCCGGCGACGCATCGATCCGCGACCTGCGGAATCTGCTGTGGTGTTCGATCGACAACGACGACTCGCGCGATCTCGATCAACTGACAGTCGCGGAGGCGCTGCCCGGCGGAGCGATCAAAGTGCTGGTGGCGGTGGCCGATGTCGACGCCCTGGTCAAGGATGGCACCGCCCTGGACGAATATGCCGGCCACAACACGACCTCGGTCTACACCGCCGCCCAAATTTTCCCGATGCTGCCCGAGAGGCTGTCGACCGATCTCACTTCGCTGAACGCCAACGAAGACCGGCTGGCGATCATCATCGAGATGACGATCGGCGCGGACGGCGCGCTCCAGGCGTCCGACCTGTATCGGGCGCGGGTGCGCAACCAGGCCCAGCTTGCCTACAACAGCGTGGCAGCCTGGCTCGAAGGCGGAAAGATGCCTGAGGCGCTCGCAGCCGTCAAGGGCCTGGCCGACAATGTGCGCCTGCAGGATGGCGCCGCCCAACGGATGAAGGCGCTCAGGCACGTCAACGGGGCGCTCAGCCTCGAAACCATCGAGGCGCGCCCGGTATTTGAGGGCGACCAGATCCGCAGTCTTGAGGCGGAAGAGAAGAACCGGGCCAAGGAACTCATCGAGGACTTCATGATCGCCGCCAATGGAGTGACTGCGCGCTTTCTCGCCGCCAAGTCCCTCCCCTCGATCCGGCGGGTGGTTCGCACGCCCAAACGCTGGGAGCGGATCGTCGAGCTGGCCCAGGAACGCGGCGCGCGCCTTCCCGATACGCCTGACTCCAAAGCGTTGGACGACTTTCTGGTCGCGGCGAGGGCGGCGGACCCCGTCCGCTTTCCCGACCTGTCCCTGGCGGTGGTCAAGCTCCTGGGCTCGGGCGAATATGTGGCAAAACGGCCCGGCGACGCGGCGCCCGGCCACTTTGGCCTCGCGGTCAAGGACTACAACCATTCCACAGCGCCGAACCGGCGCTATCCGGATCTGGTCACCCAACGCCTGCTGAAAGCAGCCCTGGCCGGCCAGGCGGCGCCGTACACCTTTGAGGATCTCGGTCGGATGGCCATACACTTCACCGCGCAAGAGGACGCCGCCAGCAAGGTCGAGCGCCAGGTCGGCAAGTCGGCAGCGGCGCTGTTGCTCCAATCCAGGATCGGCCAGCAGTTTGAGGCGATTGTCACAGGCGCCTCGGACAAGGGAACATGGGTCCGGCTGCTCGACATTCCGGTTGAGGGCCGGGTCGCGCAGGACGCGGAAGGCCTGGATGTGGGCGACACTGGGCGTGTCCAGTTGTTGTCGGTCAACGTCGAACGGGGCTTCATCGACTTTAAGACCATCCGGAGGAAGTGATGGCGAAAGCACAGGCGGCGCCAGATGCTGACGCCAGGGACGCCGTGATCTGCGCGCGGCATGTGACCAAGCAGTTCGGCGAGGAGATTGCGGTACGGGATGTCTCCTTCGAAGTGCCTCAGGCGACGATCTTCGGGTTTATTGGCCCGAGCGGCTCGGGGAAGACGACCACCGTCCGGCTCTTGACCGGCGTGCAGACGCCCACGTCAGGCGAAGTCGTCGTGCTTGATCGGAATCCCGCGAAGTTCAGCCAGGGGGAGCGGGCTCGCCTGGGCTATATGCCGCAGCTCTTCGTCCTCTATCCGAATCTGACGGTCTGGGAAAACCTGAACTTCGCGGCGTCCCTGTATGGCATGGGTCTTTTCCGCGGAAAACGCCTGAAAGAAGCCCTATCCTTTGTCGAGTTGTACGAGCACCGCGCAAAGCTGGCCCGAAACATTTCAGGCGGGATGCTGCGGCGGCTCAGCCTGGCCGCCACGCTCGTGCACCAGCCGCAACTGCTGTTTCTGGACGAGCCGACCGCTGGGATCGATCCTATTCTGAGGCGCAAGTTCTGGGATCGCTTCCGGGCGCTCAAGGACCAGGGGCGGACCATTTTCGTGACCACCCAATACGTGAGCGAAGCCGACAACTGCGATCTCGTCGGCGTTCAGCACAACGGGAAACTGCTGCTCGTGGACACACCGCTCGGCGTGCGCCACCACGCCTATGGCGGCGACATGGTCGATTTCCGAACGGCGCAACCCTTCGATTTCCAGGCTGAGGCGATTCTCCGCGCGTTGCCCTTTGTGCGGGCCAAGACCACCCGGACAGGCGCGGACAGCATGCGCATCGTCGTTGACCGGGCCGGCACGGCCACGGCCGAGCTGATGGGCTGGGCGCGCCAGCAGGACATCGAGGTCAAGGCGGTGGAGGAGTACACCCCCTCATTTGAGGATGTGTTTGTGGAGTTGGTCCGCCCGGAGGCCCTCCATGCGTGAATTGCTGCGCGGCGCGATCCGGTCTTCCTCATTCATCCGCAAGGAAATCTTCGAAATCCTGCGTCAGCCCCGGCTGGTCGCCACCCTGGTTCTCGGGCCCTTTCTGATCCTGCTGATCTTCGGAATCGGCTACCGCACCCAGTCTGCCAGCCTCCGCACGCTATATGTCGCGCAGAGCAGCAGCGCCATTCCCGCGCGGAGCATCGAGCAGTACGGGAAATCCATGGGCAGTCTCATCATGCATGCCGGGATAACAGACAACAAGGCCGAAGCCCTCGACCGTCTCCGCCAGGGACAGGTAGACCTGGTGGTAGTGATACCCGGAGACGTCACGGGCACGCTCCAAACCAATCAGCAGGGCATATTCACGATTTATCACCATGAGATCGATCCGACGTCGGTCAGCCATATCAGCTACCTGGGATGGCTCTACGTGAGCGAGGTGAACAAGCAGGTGCTGCGCGCCTTTGTCACCCAGGCGCAGAACGACACGGCCATTGCGCAAACAGGCCTCGACCTGGCCCGCAAAGACGTCGCCGCGCTGAGACAGACCGCGGCCAGCGGAAGCCCGGCGCGGGCGCAAATCGACCAGCTGGACAAGGCCATCGCCGACGCGGGCGGCAAATTGGCCGCGTTTCAAGGCATCGAGCCCGCCACCGTCGTCAGCCCGTTCAGAAGCGAGACAACCGGTGTCGCAACCGTTCAGCCATCCATTTCGGATTTCTTCGCGCCCGGTGTGCTGGCGTTGCTTCTCCAGCATCTGGCCATCACGTTCGCGGCCCTGTCCATCGTCCGCGAGCGCAATGTGGGCACG
>JBKJQK010000151.1:0-6957 GCA_046594095.1 Anaerolineae bacterium
CTTTTCTATGGCAAGCGCGACAGAATCGCCGTCGCCATAGAAAAGCCCACCAAATCTGCGGCTCAGAAAAACGATACGAGGACGATCTTGGAGATCGTCCTCGAAGCGGGTGACGGGATTTGAACCCGTGACCCTCTGCTTGGGAAGCAGATGCTCTACCAACTGAGCTACACCCGCATATACGAGATTTTACACCAAAGCCGCGAAAACTCCTGATTCAACCGGGAACGATTTCCCGACCGAACCTGGGAGTCTGCTTGCCTTGGGCGGGTGACCTATGCTAAAACGTTCGTGTCTTCACATGTGCGCCCCCGATGCGTCATCCCGATGCTTCGGCTGCATTCATTCACGACCTTCATCGCAGGTGCGCACGATCAATCCACCGGGAGGGATGCATGAGCGCGCCTAAAATCCGTGCCGACCACGAAGAACTCAAGAAGATATCCGGGCTTTTCAGCCAGGAGGCTCAGTCTGTCCAACAGATGACTTCCAGCCTCAAGCGGAACGTTGAAACGCTGCAAGGCGGGGATTGGATTGGCCCAGGCGCTCAAGCGTTCTACGCAGAAATGGGCGGAGCTGTTTTTCCCAGTCTCGCCAGGCTTGGTCGGGCCATGGCCGAAGCTGCTCAGACGACCAATCGGATCATGGCGATTGCCCAGAAGGCGGAACAAGAGGCGGCGGCCGTGCTCCGGGGTCAGGCAAGCGGTGGCGCGGCGGGCGGCGGTGGCGCGGCGGGCGGCGGTGGCGCGGCAGGCGGCGGTGGCGCGGCAGGCGGCGGTGGGGGTGGCGCGGCAGGCGGCGGTGGGGGTGGTGGTCAAGCATCTCCGACGAAGACTTTCGAACAGCTCACCGGCGGGCCCGTTGCGCTTGCGGATGCCCCGGCCAGCATCACAATGCCCAAGGTCCTTGAGGACGGGATGAAGAAGGCCTGGGATGAGTCCTTTCCTGGCGGCAAGTCCCAGGAGCAGGGGGGCATCCTTGTGCGCGACGCGGATGGCAACCTAACCTTCAAGCCGGGTCCGGCGGGTAATACAGGCTCATGGCCGGTCAACGACGGGGATGTCGGCAAGGGTGAAACGCTGGTCGGCATTGCCCACACCCACCCGTACGACGCATCGGAGGGTTCGCTCACCGACGTCCCACACAGCGGCCAGGACATCGCCCTGTTCGCGATTCGGGACACCGATCACGTCAGCATGGTGCGGTCGGGTGACAGCCGCTTTGTTGTGGCGCGGACCAAGGAATTCGACGGGCTCGTTGCGGCAAGCGGAAACAAGGATGCCTTCTTTAGCGAAATGAAGGCCTACCGCAAGTCGTTCTACGATAATCCGCCCGCAGGCTTGTCCTTTGCCGAGACGGCCAGATACGCCGACAAAGCAGTCGTTGATAAGTACAAACTCGTAATGTATGAAGGCAAGGGCGAGACGCTCACCAAGATCTAGTAATTCCGGCGCCGTCGAGACGAAGGGACCGATATCGACGGCAAGGCAGGCAATCATGACGAACTTTCGTGTCAAGCTCCAAGGTGATGGCCAGTGGGAGATTTCAGTTGAGCGGACGCTTCAGGGCGCCCTCGGCGGTGGCTCGGTCGTGGTCCGTCAGCCGGAACAACCCCTCGCGAGCGCTCCCCGTCACGCCGGTCTGGCTGACGGGCGCGCATGGCTGGCGGTCGGCGCCATACTGCGGGCGGGTGGAGACCACGCCGGCGCCGCGACTGCCGCCAAAAACGGCTTGCAAGCGCTCGGCGACCGTTATGCATCACGCGCAAACGTTGACGATACCGATATGAAATTTGAGCTGGGCGAGTACGAGGAGGCGCGCGGGAAGCTCGAAGCCGCCGCGGCGATGTTTTTGCGCGTGCTCGAATCGCGGTGCGAGATGTATGCCGAACTCAACAAGGCGGATGTCGTCGCCTAGTCCGATCGAACACGCACTCATCCGCCCTGCACGCGGCGCCGATGCGCCCGCCATCGCCCGCATTCATGTGGACGCATGGCGGGAAGCCTATGCGGGAATCGTGTCAGCGAATTTCCTCGCCGCGCTGTCGTACGAGCGGCGAGAACGCGCCTGGCAGAGCGCGCTTGAGCCAGCATCAACGCAGGCGATCTTGTTTGTGGCTGAAGATCCGGCCGGCAATGTGATCGGATTTGTCAGCGCCGGCCCAAACGGCGATCCAGCACTTCCGCATCGGGGGGAAGTCTCGGCGCTCTATTTGCTCGCCCGCCACCATCGTCAAGGGATCGGCCGGGCACTCTTCACTGCGGCGACGGGAGCGCTCGCCGCGCGCGGCATGTCATCGTGGCTGGTCTGGGTGCTGGCGGAAGGGCCGGCCCGCCCGTTCTACGCGGCGATGGGCGGCCACCTGCTGCGCGAAAAGACGGTCCAGATCGGCGATCAGACCCTGATGGACGTCGCCTATGCTGGGGCGGCCCGGGATCAGCCGGCCCGGGCGCGGGCTGAGGCCTCCCTGGCGGCCGTGGTGAAAGCGCTGGCAGCATCCTCGGGACCGAGGCCGATGAAGCCCTGAGCCCGCTCGGACGATTGATTGAGAAACCCGAATACAGTCAGCCCGCGATCGTCGCTCACGGGCGAGGCGAAAGCCTGCACGTCAGCGTCTTTCAACCGGGCGGCAAGCGCGGCCGTGCCGGATTTCCGGCCGTAGCGGGCCTAGATCAGCCAGGTTGCCGTAAGCGGCGCGCCCACAAAATGCTCCGGGTCCGGATCTCCACCCATGCCCGCGAAAGCCCCTTCTTCTTCTTCAGGTTGCGTGTTTCGCAACAGGCCACCACGCTGACGGTAAGATCGGGCAGCCCGATTTTCTCGGCATGGGCCAGAAGACTGGCGATGAGCTCGGGCCTTAGTTCGCCGAACTGGCAAGCGCGGGTAGTTCGAAGGTAGTCACTCATTGCGTTTTTTTGCTGGGAATCGTAACCCACAGAAGGGCCGGGGCGAAATCGGCGCATTGCCCGAAACCCTTGACGGGGCTGGCTATACTTCAACCCCAGTCAACTTTGAGTGTGAGTGTGGTTTATCATTAATCTCAGCCCGGCATCATCGGCCTGGGGTAAAAGTACACGACGTATCGACGAAGGAGAACAAACGCATGGCTGAATACGCGAATCCCGATGCCCTTGTCAGCACCGAATGGCTGGCGGCAAATCTCGATAATCCCAGCATTCGGATCGTTGAATCGAATGAGGACCAATTGCTGTATGGAACCGGTCACATTGCCGGGGCAATCAACATTGACTGGACGGCCGATCTGAATGACCCGCTCGCCCGCGACTATATCGACGCGAAGCGGTTTTCGGCTCTTCTGAGCGCGAGGGGAATTGGCCCCGAGCATACGGTGGTGTTCTATGGCGACAAGGGCAACTGGTGGGCGTGCTACGCCCTGTGGGTGTTTGCCCTGTTTGGCCACACGAACGCGAAGGTCCTCAACGGGGGGCGCAAGAAGTGGATGGACGAAGGCCGGGCAATGACACGCGCCGTGTCCGCGCACGCGCCGACCCATTACGCCGCGCCCGAGCGCGATGACAAGACGATCCGCGCTTTCCGGAACGACGTGCTCAAGCACATTCTGAGCAACGGCGCGCTGGTCGATGTGCGCAGCCCGCAGGAGTACTCCGGCGAACGTATGCATATGCCCGATTACCCGAACGAGGGCGCATTGCGGGGAGGGCACATCCCGGGCGCCAAGAGCATTCCGTGGGCGCAGGCAACCCGCGAGGACGGCACGTTCAAGTCAGCCGACGACCTCGCCGCGTTGTATGGCGCGAAAGGGATCACTCCGGACAAGGACGTCATTACGTATTGCCGCATCGGCGAGCGCAGCTCGCACACCTGGTTTGTGCTCAGCCGTTTGCTGGGTTTCAAGCATGTCCGTAACTACGACGGAAGCTGGACCGAGTGGGGCAATGGCGTCGGCCTGCCCGTCGAGAAATGAGTATGAGTGACTTTGTGTTTGCCGCGAAACTTGCGGACTTGACCGAGGGCGGGATCCTCGCCACGGTGATCGACGACATTCCCGTGGCGCTGACGCTCGATGGTGGCGAAGTCCGGGCGTTTGGCGATGTGTGTACCCACGACGGCGGCCCGCTGGCCGACGGCACGATCGACCACGGCTGCGTGATTTGCCCCCGCCACGGCGCGACCTTCAATCTCAAGACGGGCAAGGCCACCTTCCCGGCCGCCGGTCCCATCCCCATCTACGAGGCGCGGGTCGAAGGCGATGGGGTGGCGGTGAAGCTGCAAAGCTTTTAGCCATTAGCCGTTAGCCATTAGCCATATCATGCCGGCCTAGGTTGAGCGGTTAAGAGCTAACATCTAACGGCTAATGGCTAACGGCTAATGGCTAAAGGCTAATGGCCAGTTCCGCTCGCGCCGCGCTGTTGCGTTTCGCTCCGCTGATGTCGCTGGCGGCCGTCGTCGGCCTGTGGCAGGTTGCCAGCGCGTTCTACCCGCCCTTCATCTTGCCCGCGCCGGCCGTAGTGGCTGTCCGGTTCGCTGAGAAGCTGCTGGATGGCACTCTGGTTCGGCATTCGGTCGTCACGCTCGGCGAGGCGCTGCCCGGTCTTCTGATCGGCACGCTGCTGGCGTTTGCGGTCGGTTACCCGGCCGCCAAGTCACAGATCGCCGAGCGGCTGATCTCGCCGCTGGTCGTGGCGTCGCAGGGCGTGCCATTTGTCGCCATCGCCCCGCTGATCTTCATCTGGTTCGGCAGTGGGCTGGGGGCCAAGATCCTGGTCTGCGTCGTCATCGTGTTCTTCCCGATTGCCATCAACGTCATCGCCGGCATCCGGAGTATCCCGCCGCTCTGGCGCGACCTATTCCGGGCCCAACATGCCTCGGCCAGGGATACGTTTGTCAAGCTTGAAGTGCCGGCCGCCTTGCCGTTCATCTTTGCCGGGCTGCGCGTTGGGGGGACGCTGGCCATGGTCGGGGCGCTGTCCGGCGAGTTTCTGGCGGCCGATCGCGGGCTGGGCTTTCTCATCAATCAGGCGAATGGGCTGTACGATACGGCCCTGGTCATGGCCGGGATCCTGGCCATCATCATTCTCGCGCTGGCTTTGCACGCAGGTGTGCGCGCGCTCGAGCGCGTGATCGCCTGAGCGCCGTAACTTAACATGTTCAAACGTTTTGCGGTTCTGCTTTCCCTCTCGCTCGCCCTCGGCGGCTGCGGGTCATCGGGGATTACCCCGATGTCTGTGGTACGCCTGCCGATGGGCTACATCCCGAATGCCCAGTACGCGCCGTTCTACGTCGCGGTCGACAAGGGCTATTTCGCCGCCGAAGGGATCCAAATCGAATTCGACTACAAATTCGAGACCGACGGTGTCAAGCTTGTCGGGGCCAATTCGCTTCCATTTGCGGTCGTGAGCGGCGAGCAGGTCGTGCTGGCCCGGGCGCAGGGCCTGCCGGTCAAATACGTTGCCCAGTGGTATCACACCTTCCCGGTCGCGGTGTTCAGCCTGGCCAGAAGCGGTATTCGGACGCCCGCTGATTTGAAGGGCAAACGGGTCGGCCTGCCGGGTTTCTTTGGCGCCTCGTATGTGGGCTGGCGGGCGTTTCTGGCCGCCAATGGCCTGACCGAGGCTGATGTCAAACAGGAGGCGATCGGCTTCACGCAGCGCGAGGCCGTCCAGCAGGGCAAGGTCGACGCGGCCGTGGGTTACGTCAATAACGAGCCCGTGGCGCTGGCGGAAGCCGGCTTTCCGGTCACTGTGTTTGTTGTGGGCGAGAAGGCCAACCTGGTTGCGAATGGTCTGATGACCAACGACGAGACAATTCGGTCCAACCCCGGGCTTGTGCGGGGGATGACCCGGGCATTCCTGCGCGGGGTAACTGACACCCTCAACGATCCGGATGCCGCGCTGAAGATCGCGACGAAGTATGTGGATGGCCTGCGCGCCGACGATCCAGTCCAGCGCAAAGTGATGTTGGCGACGGCCGACATGATGAGGACCAGCGGGCGCCAGGGTGCTTCGACGTTGGCGGCCTGGGAGAACACCCAGGCGACGTTGCTGGCCATGGGACAAGTCCAAAAGGCGCTTGACCCGGCGGTTTATTTCAGCAACGAATTCCTGCCGTAGCGGATGATCGATCTTAACGAAGTCTCGGTCGGTTATTCCAACGGGGTGGACGCGCTGCGCGGTTTCTCGCTGCGGGTCGGCCTGGGTGAGTTCACCGTGGTGGTGGGCCCTAGCGGGTGCGGCAAGAGCACCCTGCTGCGGGTAATCGCCGGACTGCTTGCGCCAACTTCGGGCAGCGTCAAGGTGGCAGGCGAGGACGTGCGCGGCCCGTCCCGCCAGGTCGGGATCATGTTTCAGGAGCCGGCCCTGCTGCCCTGGCGGACGGTCGCCCGCAATGTTGCGCTGCCGCTGGAACTGGCCGGCCTGGAGAATGACGGCATCGATGACGCGCTGATCAATCTCGTCGGATTGAAGGGTTTTTCGGGCGCCTATCCGCGCGAGCTGAGCGGCGGGATGGCCCAGCGCGCCGCGCTCGCGCGGGCGCTCGCGACGCGCCCGCCGGTGCTGCTGCTCGATGAGCCGTTTGGCGCCCTCGACGCGATGACGCGCGAGTCGCTGACCGTGTCGCTCGAGGGCATCTGTCGGGCAGCCGGCACTACCTGTCTTCTGGTCACTCACAGCATCGGCGAGGCCGTGTTTCTGGCCGATCGGGTTGTTGTTTGCGGGCCGCGCCCGGGCCGTATCGTAGGGTCAGTTGCGGTGCGCCTGCCGCGGCCGCGGCAGTGGACGATGGAGACCGAGCCGGCCTTTGCCGAAGCGCGCCGGGCGGTGCGGGCGCTCCTCGGGCGCGCGACTCCCACTTGATCTCCCCGCTACAATCACCCGCCATGCGAACACCGGCCGGTAAAGAGTGCAAGTGGGAGTCGCGCGCCCGAGGAGCGCCCGCACCGCCCGGCGCGCTTCGGCAAAGGCCGGCTCGGTCTCC
>JBKJQK010000303.1:0-6994 GCA_046594095.1 Anaerolineae bacterium
GGATACATGGCCAGCCCATCCCGGGTCAAAGACGGCGACATGGTCGTCCTCGACTTGTATTGGCAGGGCCTGCGGCCCATTGACCTGAATTACAGCGTCGCCGTGAAGTTGTTCGGGCGCGACAACGCGCTCGTCGCCAACGCGGACATCACCCCAGGCCGAGGTATGTGGCAAACAAGCCGCTGGGCACCGGGCGAGATCGTGGTTGAACGGGTTGAACTACCCGCCAGGGCCACTGAACGCTTCGGCGCTGGATCTGCGCCAACCGAGCTGAAGCTGGATGTGACCTGGTATCAGTACGACCCCGAGACGCAAGCCCAGACGATCCTGAAGACCTACGACGGCGCCGGCCGGGAGACCGGCCGCCAGCGATATGGTGTGGCGGGCTACGCCAGCGCCCCGCCGGTCTCCGCCCCCGTAACCGGGCAACGACTCAGCGACGTTCGGGTCACCGACGCGGCCCAGATCGCCAAAACGGCGGGCGTGTTAACCGTCGAAACCCGCTGGTACGTTACCCGCGACTTCACTCAGGACCTCACGGTTTTCATGCATGTCTTCAACGCGCGCGGCGAAAAAGTTACCCAGGCGGATGGCGCCCCGGCCGGCGGCGACTTCCCGACCCGCTGGTGGAGAGCCGGTGACGTAATCGTCGACCGGCGCGATCTTGAGGTCGCCGGGGGTTTCGCGCCCGGAACCTATTCTCTGAAATTTGGGCTGTATACCCCATCCGGCGACTTCGCCCGGATGCCGGCCTTTGACGCCGCCGGGGCGCCCCTGCCCGACTCCGCGCTGACCACCGTAATCGTGCTGCGTTAGGTCGGGCCGCTGCCGTTATGTCCGATTATTTGCATAATGATGCGACGGGTCTTATGATTGCGCCCATGCATACAGAGCGGCTCTCAGATGACGTCTATGTCTTCACAAGTGAGCTTTACTACCAGGTTACGGCCTGCCTGATCGTATCCGGCACCATGGGTGTGCTGATCGACACATTGCCGTTTCCAGAAGAAACCGTCCAGATCGCGCAGCTCGTCAACCGGCTTTGCCCGGACGGGGTGCGCTACATCATCTACACCCAACACCAGGCGGATCACGTCTATGGGGCGGCCTTCTTTCCGCGGGCGGAAGTAATCAGCCACGCTCTTTGTCGTGATCGCATGATTGCGCGCGGATTTGAGGCGCTCGAACTGGCGAAGGCCCAGTCGCCGTCCCTCAACCTGGTCAAACTCCGCCTTCCCACGCTTACCTTTGACGGAGGCAATTTCGCGCTGCGGCTGCCCGGGAAGACACTTGAGCTTTTGCGAACACCCGGGCATACACCTGATTCCATTTCTGTGCTGCTCCAGGAAGAGAAGCTGCTATTTGCTGGAGACACCGTGATGGCCCTTCCGACCATCAGTGATGCCGAAGCAGACATTCCGGCGCTGAGACAAGCGCTTGACCAAATTACGGCCATGCAGCTTGATTGCATCGTTCAAGGGCATGGCGAAATCATCCTTCGCGGCGAGATCAAGGAAGCGATGCGCCGGAGCCAGCACTATCTCGAAACGCTGGTTGGCCGGATCGAGAAGCTTGTTGAAGTCGACGCGCCTCTCGAGGAAGCCGCCAAGGTGACGATCGAGCAGTGCGGCATGCCGCGGGTGTTGTTGAATGGCGCGGTCACCCAGCTCCACCAGGCCAACGTAATGGCCCTGTACGAGCGCATGATGGCGACGCGTGTTCCCCCGAAGCCCGTTGCGCCGCCCAAGCCGGTCCGCGAGCCAAAACCCGTCAAGGCCAGGCCGGCCGGCACCCGGCCCGCAAGAGGAAAGCCTGCCGAAGCCAGGCACAAACCGAGCAGCGCCAATGGCAAGCCTGCCACACGGAAGAAAGGCGCGCCCGTGAAAGCAGCGACGACCAGGTCCGGCAAACCAAAGGCGGCGGACAAACACAAGGGCAGATGAGCGTGTTCCAGGCAGCGCTGATCGCGCTGTTGTATGCCTTCGCGCGGTCGGCATTTTCAGCGGGTTTGGGCAATTACGTGTTTGCTCAACCGCTTGTCGCAGGGACCCTGGCCGGCCTGATCCTGGGTGATCCGATCCGGGGGGCGGCAATCGGAGCCGGGCTGAATCTGGCCACCCTTGGCTTATCCGCATTGCGAGCGAGATTCGGGCCTGATCTTGCCTTGATTGGATATGTTGGGGTGCCCATCATCTTGTTCGCCGGCGCCAAACCCGACTCACCCCAAAGCCTGGCCGTACTCGGCGGGCTCGCGGCCGTTGGCCTCGTGATTAGCTTTCTGGCCGGCGGGTTCAACACGATCCTCGCCCATTGGGCCGACTACTTCGCCGAACGCGGCGATGCGCGAGTGGTTGCCTTTGTCAACATCGCGCCGTCGCAGGTCTTTCTGTTTGTCATCACGTTTTTCCCAGCTTTGTTGCTGCTTCTGACGCCTGAGACACAGATTGTGGCGGCCTGGGCGACCCGGGTCCCGGATTGGGCGACCTTTGCGATGCAGTTACTGCAACGGCTGTTGACCCTGCTCGGGCTGGCCATGAGCCTGCGGGCGCTGGCGACGGGCAGCGCAATCGCCTATGTCGGTTTGGGCTGGATCGCCGCACAACTAAGTTTTGACGGTAATGCGGTTGCGCGAATCGCGCCGATCGTTATCCTTGGCGCGGCCATCAGCCTTATTCACGCGTTCATTTCCCGGCGCGCGCCCGCGACCGAAGGTCTGGCTGGCGAACCTGCGGCCGACATCGACATGGACGAAGTGCCGCTTCTGCCCGGCAAGACCGCCGGGACGCCGCCCGTCGCGCTGACATCTACATTTTTGCTCTGGCAGTTTTTTGGGGGCGCGAGCGCCAACTTCGAGCGCGGTCAGAACATCGGCCTGACGGCGGCGCTCTCGCCGGTCCTGCAGGCGATCTATCCCGATAACGCCAGAATGGCCCAGGCGCTACGCCGCAATCTGAGGTACTTCGCCACCGAGCCCGTCGCCGGCGCGGGTCTGGTCGGCGCGCTGGCGGCGGCCGAAGCCCGTTATGCGATCGACGGGCGCCCGGATGCTGACGCCGAACTCACCGCCGCAAAGACGGCGGCAATGGCCCTGACCGGGGCCGCCGGTGACGCGCTGATCGGCGGCCTGGCGACCGCGGTTTTGATTGCACTCGGCGCTGGACTCGCCTTGAAGGGAAGCCTGCTCGGCCCCCTCCTGTTTGTCGTGCTCGAATCGGCGCTTGTGCTGGGCGCGGCCTGGATGTTCTTTCAAGCGGGTCACCGGTGGGGGCATCGGGCGATGGCCTGGGCCGGCGGGCACGCGTGGCTGCGAGCAGGCGGCTTCGCGGCGGTCCGGCTGGGCGCGTTCATCCTGGGCGCGCTCATCGTGCGGCTCGCGCCGCTGGGCTTTGACACGGCCACCGTTCAGATCGAGGGCGTTCGGGTCGCGCTCCAACCCTATCTTGACGCATTTGTCCCCCGCCTCATTCCGCTTGGGCTGACCCTTTGGATGTGGTGGCGGTTGCGCTCGGGCGCCAGCAGCCCGGCGACCTTGTGCGGCCTGTGCGCGGCGGGCGCGCTGATCATCACCGGGTTGATGAAGGCCCTGGGCTGGCTATGAGCAAGACGGGCACCTTTTTTGATTTGATTGGCGCGCTGGGCGAAATCGGATGCCCCGTTTGCCGCCTCGTGGATACGTCGGTCCGCGGCCGGATTGACGTGTTCTTTTACGAGCAGCTCAACATTGTCGAGCGCCGGACGGAGATTCGCGACGCGCGCGGGTTCTGCAGCGCCCACGCCAGCCTCCTGCCGGGTCCGGCCCGAATGGCTGGCACGGCCATACTCCATCACGACATCCTCAACGACGTCGCCCGCCAGATTGCGGCGCTGGCTCCCCGCCGGGCGGGCTCATTCGCCAGCATTCTCGCCATCGCCCTGCGCGGGGCGATCAAGAACGTGCGCGACACCGTCGCGCCCCGCCGCAATTGCGTCTTGTGCGACTATGAGCGCGATCAGGAAGTGATTTACCTGCGGGCGCTCGCCCGCGACATTTCCGACAAGGGCATGTACGAAGCCTTTAAAGCCGGGTCAGGGCTGTGCCTGCCCCACTTTCAAACTGCCCTCGGCGTGGGCGATGTTGCGGTCGACCATCTCGCGACGCTGATTGATCTGCAACGCGCGCACATTGAAAAAGCGCGGGATGAGCTGGCAGGCTTCATCCAGAAGACGAATGCGAGCGATCAGGACGTGGATGGACCCGGGCGGGCGTTCACTGAGGCCGAGGCCGACGCACCCGTGAGGGCGCTGCGTATGGTGAGCGGGCGAATCCTGCGGGTCGACGGCCGGCGCTGAGCGCGCAGTCGCTTATAGCCAGTTAAACGTGCGAGTGACGGCCTTCTTCCAGGCCGAGTAGAGCTTCTCCCGTTTGGCGCGCGGGAGGGCCGGGGTCCATTCCTTGTCGACACCCCAGTTGGCGCGGAGCTCCTTGACCCCGCCCCAAAAGCCGACCGCAAGCCCGGCCGCATAGGCCGCGCCCAGGGCGGTGGTCTCGGCCACTTTCGGTCGCACAACGTTCACACCCAGCATATCCGCCTGAAACTGCATCAGCAGCTCGTTGAAGACCATTCCGCCATCGACCCGCAACGACTTAAGCTTGACGCCCGAGTCGGCGTTCATGGCGTCCAGAACCTCGCGGGTCTGATAAGCGGTCGCTTCCAGGGCGGCCCGCGCGATGTGGCCCTTGTTGACGTAGCGGGTCAGCCCGGCGATGACGCCCCGGGCGTTGTCTTTCCAATACGGCGCGTACAACCCGCTAAAGGCGGGAACAAAGTAAATCCCGCCGTTGTCCGTGACGGTCCCGGCCAGGGCCTCCACATCGGCCGACGAGGCGATCAGCCCAAGGTTGTCGCGCAGCCATTGCACCAGCGCGCCGGCGATTGCAATCGATCCCTCGAGCGCGTAGACAGCCGGCTGGTCGCCCAGCTTGTAGCCCAGGGTGGTGAGCAGTCCGTTCTTCGACTGGACCGGCGCGGTGCCGGTATTGAGGAGCATGAAGCAGCCGGTGCCATACGTGTTCTTGGCTTCGCCGGGCGCATAACAGGCCTGCCCGAACAAGGCTGCCTGCTGGTCGCCCAGCGCCCCCGCGACGGGCACGCCGGCCAGCGAACCCACCGCCGCGCCGTAAACTTCGCTGGACGAGCGGATCTCGGGCAGCATCGCGCGCGGCACCCGCATGGCCTTGAGAATCGCCTCGTCCCACTCCAGCGTCCTCAGATTCATGAGCAGCGTTCGGCTTGCGTTGGTGACGTCGGTCACGTGCCGGCCGCCGCTCGGGCCGCCGGTGAGGTTCCAGATCAGCCAGGAATCAATGGTTCCGAACAGCAGTTCGCCGCGCTTTGCGCGCGCCCGCGCGCCGGGAATCTCATCCAGAATCCAGCGGATCTTGGGGCCGCTGAAATAGGTCGCGAGGGGCAGACCGGTCTGCTTTCGAAAGCGATTCTGTCCGCCGTCGCGGGCGAGTGTCTTTAGGAGAGCGTCGGTCCGGGTATCCTGCCAGACAATCGCGTTGTAGATGGGCTTGCCGGTCGCCTTTTCCCACACGACCGCGGTCTCACGCTGATTGGTGATGCCTACCGCGGCGATCTGACTCGCGGAAAGGTCGGCCGTCGCCAGCGCTCCGGCGATAACCTCGCGCACCCGGGTCCAGATCTCTTCCGGGTCATGCTCGACCCAGCCCGGGCGCGGGAAGATCTGGGTGTGCTCTTTCTGGGCGCGCGCGACAACCATCCCGGCATGGTCGAAAATCATGCAGCGGGTGCTGGTCGTGCCCTGATCGATCGAAGCGATATAGGTATTGGACATGGCAGTGACTCCACAAGGAGTGTAGCGCGAATTTGACGGCAGGCCCGCGGTCTGCCGTCAGTTTCGCGCCGGCAGCCCGACCAGGCGGCGCACATCGGCAATTGTCACCGACGCCAATGCGCGGGCCTTGTTGGACATCTCGCGGACCTGCGTCCACACTGCGGCCGGATCAGCCGCAATCTCAAGCCGTCGCGCGCGTAGACGGCCCGTGAGCTCGACCAGGCCGTCGGCGACGGCGTCCTTGAGCGGAGCGTATTTTCGATTGCCCGCGCTGTATTCCCTGAGCAAGGCGGCATGCGCGTCGGTCTTGCCCAGGGCCTGCAGCAGCGTAAAGAGACTCTCGACGCCCGGGCTCATCGATTCCTGGCCGGCGGCGCCGGTATCGGTGACCGCGGAACGGACCTTGGCCCGCACACCCTTCTCATCCTCGAACAGCCCGATGTAGTGCTTGGGGCCGAGGCTCTTGCTCATCTTTTTGGTCGGGTCGGCCAGGGACAGAACCTTGGGTGTCTCGGTGGAGAGGACCTGCGGCTCCGGGAAGTACTCCCCAAACTGGAAGTTAAAGCGGCGCGCGATCTCGCGCGAAAGCTCGAGGTGCTGCTCCTGATCCTTTCCGACCGGCACATAGTCGGCCCGGTAGAGCAGAATGTCCGCGGCCTGAAGCACCGGGTAGGTGAACAAACCGGACGAGATGAAGGCGCCCTGGGTGCCCTCGAGCTGGTCCATCTTTTCCTTGAACTGAGTCTGGCGGGTGAGATCGCCATACGAGCACACGCATCCAAGAATCCACGTCAACTCAGTGTGCTCGGGCACCATCGACTGGACGCATAGGATGGTCCGGGCCGGGTCAATTCCGCAGGCAAGAAGGTCAATGACCATGTTTTCGGTATTGCGGCGCAGGGTGGCCGCCTCGTACGGCATCGTCATCGCGTGCAGGTCTACGACGCAATAGACGCAATCGTAATGATCCTGCAGCTTGACCCAGTTGGCGATGGCGCCCAGATAGTTGCCCACGTGCAGTTCGCCCGTCGGTTGGATTCCAGAAAACACACTGTGCTGTCGATTCATGATGTTGTCGCTCCTGAAACAAAAAACGCCCGCCCTCATCAGAGGGCGAGCGTCGGCTCGCGGTACCACCTCAGTTGGAGGTTTGGTC
>JBKJQK010000491.1:0-7440 GCA_046594095.1 Anaerolineae bacterium
CAAGTACAAGCGCTTCATCTCCAAGGACTGGGACTACGGTTTCCGGGCGCGCCAGATCACCAAGCTGATCCTGGCCAAGGACAAGCTCTCGGTCGACGACGTGTCCGCGATCCAAACCGACGTGACCTCGGGATTTGCCGGGGATGTCCTGCCTTACCTCACCGACATCACGGTCCGCGATGACGCGCTCACCAGCGCCGCATTGGACGCCCTCAAGGCCTGGGACCGCCGCTCGACCCGGGACGCCATCGCGCCGCTGATCTTCGAGACCTTCTGGCTGCGCCTGGCGCACAATATCTTCGATGACGAACTCGGGGGCGGCGCTCTGGCCGAGAATGCTGTAAACACCGGCACCGCCACCAAGACAGCGGTGCGCCAGGCCCTGGCCGATCCGGCGTCGCGCTTCTGGGACGACGTGGCTACCGGCGGCGTAACCGAGACGCGCGAACAACTGGTATTGAAGTCGATTCGTCAGGCCGTCGCCTCGCTCAAGACCGGCTATGGCGACGACATCAAGAAGTGGACCTGGGCGGGACCGCACACGGTCACGTTCAAGAACCAGACCCTGGGGCAGAGCGGGACGGCGCCGATCGAGGCGATCTTTAACCGCGGGCCGTTCCAGGCGGACGGGGCGAGCGGCGCGATCAACAACCTCGGCGGAGGCGGGACGACTTACAAAGTGACATCGGGGCCGTCACTCCGGCTGATTGTCGATATGGCCGACCTGACGAAATCTTTGCTGATCCACACGACCGGCCAGAGTGGTCACACCTACAACGCCCATTATGACGACATGATCGGGCCGTATCTGGCCGGAAAGAACAATCCGATGCTGTGGACCCGCGGTGACATCGAGAAGGGCGCTGACGGGACGCTGACACTGACGCCATAGCCCAGTCCGGCAATGTCTCAGGTTCTCCCGTTCTCCCCTTCTCCTGCAAGATCGATCGTGTCAGCCCTCAGCGCATGACCGCCACGATCTCGTCTGAGCCGGCCATGTGCGCGCCCAGGCGGATTGCGCCCTCGCCGGCCAGGCGATCGAGTGTCGCCGCGACTTCGGCCTTGCGCCAGCCGAACAGCCGCTCGATCTCGCGCGGGGTCGCGACAATGACGTTGCCCAGATGCCGCCGTGCGATCGCTGCCCGGGCATCGCCTCTCGAGATCTCGCGGGCCTGAGCCGATAAATCGGGATACCAGCGCGACACGATGTCGTAGATGAAGGCATACCGCCACGCGCCGGCCTCGGCGATTCCAGTCGGCAGCACCTTGAGGCCACCCTGAAGCTCGTTGAGCGCCCGGTCAAAGCGGGTCTTGTTCTCATCCCCATACAAACCAGCCTTGCGCTTCAGGTCGATCGCGTGCAATGGTCCGTTGACCAGCAACGCCTCGTAAATGCCCTTGGATTCAGCGCTCAGCGTGCCTGCCTGATATTCGTTCAGATAATCATCGTCATCACCAAAATTCTCGCTCAAGGCGTAGAAAGACGGCAGCAGATCGAACGAGACCAGAGTGGCTTTGTCCCGCAATAGTTTGCCGTAATACCACCAGCGCTTGTCGAGCGCCTGATCCTTTGTGTTCCAGGCCAGCGACGTTGCCCCGTCATCGTGTTTCGGGGTCGTCGCTTTTTCGTAGCCCGCCACGGCGTGATAGACGGTCGGGATCGTAATCACGTTAACGTTGAAGAGCATGCATAGGCCAACGTCTTTAACAAAGGACCGAATATCGTCAGCGTCGCGGCAGCGCAGCGCGGGTTTGCGCCGGAAGCGAGCATCGCGGCGCCGCGCAGCCTCGGCGAGGGACATCGGTTTTTGGCTCTTGGGCAGGCGTGGCATGCGCCGGATTATGCCAGCCACATGGATGCCAGCCCGAGCGTCCGTATAATCTCGGCCCATGCAAGAAGCACTCCCCGCCGACTGCGCTGTTGAGCTCCGCGATGTGGTTAAGAAGTTCGGCGAGGTGACTGCCGTGGACCATGTGTCACTGGGCGTGCGCAACAAAGAGTTCTTCGCCATGCTCGGTCCTTCCGGCTGCGGGAAGACGACTTGTCTGCGCATGATCGCCGGCTTCGAGCGGCCCACCACCGGCGAGGTCTACATCAATAATGAGGCCCAGGGCGCCACCCCGGCGTTCGAACGCAACGTCAACACGGTCTTCCAGTCGTATGCGCTCTTCCCGCACATGACCGTCCAGCAGAACGTCGCGTTTGGCCTGGAAATGCGAGGCGTAGCCCCGGCCGAAATCAAGACCCGAGTCGGCGAAGCGCTCGACCTCGTGCGCCTGCCCCAAATGGCAAGCCGCTATCCCAAACAGATGTCGGGCGGTCAGCAGCAGCGGGTGGCCCTGGCCCGGGCGCTGGTCAACCGCCCCCAGGTCTTGCTTCTGGATGAGCCGCTGGGCGCGCTTGATCAAAAACTCCGCAAGGAGATGCAACTCGAGCTCAAGTCGCTTCAGACCCAGGTCGGGATTACCTTTGTCTTTGTCACCCACGACCAGGAAGAAGCCCTGACGATGAGCGACCGAATCTGCGTCATGTCGCAGGGGCGCGCCCTCCAGGTCGGCACCCCGGTCGAGATTTATGAGCGCCCGAATTGCCGCTTTGTCGCGGACTTCATCGGCGAGACCAATTTCGTCGACGGCAAAATCACGGCGTTTCAAGGCGAGTTCGCCACGGTCCTGACCGAGTCCGGGATGAACTTCGTGGGCCGGATCGATCACGCTCCTGGGCAGCGGCCGGCGATTGGCGCCGCCGCCACACTTTCCGTCCGGCCTGAAAAGATGGTCCTGGCGGAGAAGCGTACGGATACCACTGTCAACGCGTATGAGGTCCGGGTGTTCTCAGTCGGATACGTAGGTTCCGACACCCGGGTGGTGGTCTCGCTGGGCAAGGCTCGGGTCGACGTGTGGGAACAAAACAGTGTCAGTACCGTGGACCCGAACTACTTCTTCCGCCCGGGCGAGACCGCCTGGCTCACCTTCAAACCCGACAATGCGCTGGTGCTCACCGCCTGATTCGGGGGAAAACTAAGATGATGCGCCTCTTTCGCGAACGCAAGCGCCTTCAGCTCTTCTCGCTTATGCTGCCGGGCGGGTTCTGGCTGATCGTGTTTTTCCTTATTCCCATCGCTGTCATCGGCGCGATCAGCCTTATGGGGCGGGATGATCTCGGCACGCCGATTCTGCCCCTGTCACTGGATGCGTATGTCGAGTCGTTCGATCCCATTTATGTTGAGTTGTTTCTGTTCTCGATATGGCTCTCATTCCTGACGACAATCGCGACGCTCGTCATCGCCATGCCGGTCGCGCTCTTCATCACCCGCCTGCCCAAACGCTGGCGCAACATGATGATCTTTCTGGTGATGATCCCGTTCTGGACGAATTTTCTCGTGCGCACCTATGCGCTGCTCTTCCTAATGCGGGCAAATGGCCCGATCAACAATGTGCTGATGGATTTGCGCCTGATCAGTGAACCGGTCAGCCTGCTCTCGACCCCCTTTGCGGTCTGGATCGGTCTGGTCTACGGCAACCTGCCGTTTATGATCCTGCCCCTGTATTCATCGCTCGAGAAATTCGACTGGACCTTGCTCGAGGCGGCCCAGGATCTCGGCGCGAACACCGTGAAGGCCTTCCTCCGGGTAATGCTCCCGCTCACCGCTCCCGGCCTGCTGGCAGGCTCCATCCTGACGTTTGTGCCGGCCGTTGGGTCGTACATCACGGTTGAACTGATGGGTGGCGGCAAGACCACCATGATCGGGCGCGTCATCGCCACCCAGTTCGGAACGGCCGGGAACTGGCCGCTGGGATCAGCCATGTCGATCGTGCTGATGGTGATCGTGACCTTTGCCGCAATCCTCTATTTCCGGGCCGGGCGCGGCGAGCGCGTGGCGCTCTAGCCGGGGGAGTTCAGCCAGATGACCACTTCAACTTCGTCCGGGATGCTGGGCGGCAAGCGCGGCTCAAAACCGCTGATTCCATATGAGACGGCAGGAAAAATGGGGCGCCTCGGGCTCGTATCGATCACGCTGCTGACGTTTGCATTTCTGTACGTGCCGATCATCGTCCTGATCATCTTTTCGTTCAACAGCGCCCGCTCCGGCGCGGTCTGGCAGGGATTCACCCTGGCCTGGTACGAGAAGATGATCAACAACGAGCGCCTCCTGGATGCCGCGCTCAAGAGCCTGGTGATCGCCACCCTGTCAACCACCATCTCAGTCGTTATCGGAACCCTCACCGCGCTGGCAATGGAGCGCTACCAGTTTCGTTCCAAGGGGATATGGGATGGGCTGCTCTACATGCCCGTCATCGTTCCTGAGATCGTCGCCGGTGTATCCCTGGCCATGTTCTTTGGCCTGATCAGCGCTGGACTTCGGGCGCTGTCCACAGTCTTCGGAGGCCCGGAAGCCGATGACGTGGACATCCGCGGGCTTTTCACCCTGGTCGTAGCGCACGTTGCGTTTTCCATGCCCTTTGTCTATCTGACCGTGCGGGCCCGGGTGGCCGACTTCGATCATGCCCTGGAGGAGGCCGCTCAGGATCTGGGCGCGAACGAACTGCGCACTTTCTCGAGGATCACCCTGCCTCTGCTCACCCCCGGAATCATCAGCGGCGCGCTTCTCGCCCTGACCCTGTCGATTGATGATTTCATCATCTCGTTCTTTGTGAATGGCAAGGGCTGGAACACCCTCCCGATTTACATCTGGTCCCAGCTGAAACAGGGGGTCACCCCCGAGATTAACGCCGTCTCGACCGCCCTGCTCCTGTTCTCGATCGGAATCGTGGTCCTGTCCCTGGTCGTCCAGCGCCGGCATCAGTAGTAGCCGTTTCTCTTGAACAGAACGGGAGAGAAAGAGATATGAATTCTTCCCTTCCCCCCCTCTCCTGCAAGTGTCCGGCGAAAACCACAGGTTCGTTGATAGAATGACAATTGACAAAGCCGAGCCGACGGGCAAGGCCGAAGCATTCGACAAAAGGAGTACAGAACACGTGACCCACACCCGCAAGCTCTCGTTTGCCTCTTTCGCCCTCGCGACGGCGTTGCTGCTGTCGGCCTGCGGAGCGGCCGCCACGCCGACGGCCACCCCGGTTCCCCCCAAGCCGACTGAAGCGCCAAAGCCCACCGAGGCGCCCAAGCCAACGGCCGTGCCCAGCGCCGTTCCTCCGACCGCGGCTCCGACGTCCGTCCCCCCGACGGCAACGCCCGTGCCAAAGCCCACCGAGGCGCCGCCCTGCGGTGACAAGTCCAAGCTCTCCAAGACGCTCTCGCTCTACAACTGGTCGGACTACATCGCCGACGGCGTCCTGACCGCATTCGAAAAGGAATGCGGAGTCAAGATCGCCATCGATAACTACGACGACAATGAGTCCTTGTTCGCAAAGTTCCAGGCGGGCGGAAATCCGGGCTATGACCTGGTCGTGCCATCGGACTACATGGTCGAGAAGCTGATCGCGGCTGGCATGCTGCTCAAGATCGACTACGCAAACGTGCCTAACGTGGCGAACCTGGATCCGGGTCACCGGAACTTGTATTTCGATCCGAAGAGCGAGTACTCGGTCGCTTACTTCTGGGGCACGACCGGGATCGCCTACGACAGCGCCAAACTCAAGCGCGACATCAGCTCCTGGAAGGAAATCCTGGAGCCAGCCGCCGACATCCAGGGCAAGATCGGCATGCTGAACGACCAGCGCGAGGCGCTCGGCGCCGCATTGCGGCTCAAGGGCAACAGCGCCAATAGCACGGATGCGGCCCAAATTGACGCCGCAAAGAATGTGCTTGTGGCCCAGAAGAAATATGTCAAGGGCTATTACAGCAGCGTCGACAACCGGGCCAACCTTGTGGCCGGCGACGTCGTGGTTGCGATGATGTACACCGGCGATGCCATCAACGCCAAGGCCGATAAGTCGACGATCAAGTTTGTCATCCCCACCGACGTCAGCACGGTCTGGCAAGACAACCTCGCGATCCCGAAGGGCGGCAAGAACAAGTACACCGCTGAGGTTTTTATCAACTTTCTGCTTCGCCCGGACATCGCCGCTCTGAATGCGAATGATCGCAAGTTCCCGACCCCGAACCTGGAAGCCGTCAGGAAGGGCCTGGTCGACAAGGAACTGATCGCCAACAAGTCGATCTATCCGGACATCGCGGGCATGGGCAAGAAGCTCGAATACCTCGTGCGCGGCGACGCCAAGGTCCAGGCGCTCTACGACAAGGCCTGGACGGCCGTGGGCGTCCAGTAGCGCATATCTCGGGCTGAGGTCCGGAGTTAAATTCCTTTCAGGAGAAGTGGAGAATGGGAGGAGGAGGGATAGCGAATATCCTTCTCCCGTTCTCCACTTCTCCTGAAAGGACGGCCCGGTTTCCAAAGCACTGTTCCAGGACCGAGGACTCCCGAATGCTCGGCAATTCCCGCTACGTTCCGTCGCGCCTCCTCATCGGCCTGCTCCACCCGATCGTTGAGCATGTGCTCAACGGAAGCTCGACCCTTGCTCCGTTCGTCACGCCAGCGCTCGCGGTTGGCGCCGTTGCGCTGGCCTACACAGATCGCGGCGCGCTCGCGATCGTGTGTCTGGGGCTGGCAAGTTGGTTCGCCCTCACCGGCTACATGCGCTTTGTCGTCGCCCAGCGGCTCGTCACCCGGGAAATCGTCGTCGACACCGGCGGCGTGGCCGCGCCGCTTACCCTGGCCTTCTTCTCGGACGCGCATCTTGGTCGCTATAAGTCGGAGAAATGGCTCGCCCGTGTGGTTGCGCGGGTCAATGCCTACCGGCCCGATGCAGTCCTGATTGGCGGCGACTTCTTCTTCAACCGCGGACAGATCGACCCAGACAAGCTGCTGGCGCCAATGGCCAGCCTCGTTGCGCCGTTGGGCGCGTATGCCATATACGGCAATCACGACGTCGGCTTTCCGGGCCGCGATCGCCGGTCCGTCCTGGGGAAACTTCTGCCCGGCCTGGGTGTCCGGGTACTATCAAATGAGTTGGTCCGCCTCAGCCACTCCAGCACTCCCCGCACCGCTGGTATGTCCAGCGCAGCCGATATGTCCGGAACTCCGACATGGCTAGGCGGAATGGGCGAATTGTGGCGCGACAACTTCAAGTTCGGCGAAGTCCGGACAAAATTGGACGCCACCGGGGAGCCGGGACCTTTGATTGTTCTGGCTCACAATCCCGATGCCATGCATGAACTTGGCCCCGCCGACCGAGCCGACCTGTTTCTTTTCGGGCACACCCATGCCGGGCAAATCCGGGTTCCCTTTCTCCCGGGCTTCGGCATCCCCGCCCGCGGCCCCCTGTATCGCGGCGCCTACAGATTACCCCAGGGGAACGTGTATGTCACAAGCGGCATGAGCTGCTCGTCTCGCCGATGCCACTTGTGACATACACGTTTCCCTGGGGCAATCTGTAGGCGCCGCGATATAGGGGGCCACGGGCGGGGATGCCAAAGCC
>JBKJQK010000494.1:0-6833 GCA_046594095.1 Anaerolineae bacterium
GACGGGCGTGTCGCGCGGGACCTGCTTTACGATGATCTCGTCCCAGGTCAGCCCCAGAGCGGCCAGCGCCTCGCGATACTGGCCGATTGCGCTTCCAAAGTAGAACGCGCCGCTGTCTACGAGAACTAGCCGCGCCGTGGGTGTGAGAGCGAAGTCGGCCGTCGCGAGGCCCCCATCGGCAATGGCGACCGTCCGGGTCTGAACGGCGTAGCCAAGCGCGCGCGCCTCAAGCGTGTAGACGCCCGTGGGAAGCTCAAGCGCATAACGGCACGGCGCGCAACCCAAATTTGACGGGCTGCTGCGGGGCGTGCCCAACGCTCGGACCGTGGCGGTAATGTAGGCCCCAGTTGCCGCATCAGTGACCGACCCGCGGACAATCCCGGACGGGTCGGGCGTCAGATCGAAGTTCACGACGACGGTCTTGTGACTCTGCAGCAGGCGCGGGGAGCTTGTGGCGAGGCTGAAGCCAAATGCCGCCGCCGTCAGGGTGTACAGGCCCGCGGGCGCCGGGATATAGAAGATGCCGGAGGGGTCGGTCACCGCGCTAGCCACGACGTGGGTGATTCCCGTATCGCCCATTGCGGTCACCAGCGCGCCGCTGATGGGCACTCCGCCATCCACGACGGTCCCGCTCATCACGCCCGTGTCGACAACCGATAGAACCGCCGCATAAGCGTCGATGCGCCCCCAGCCAGATTCGTTGTTCGGCAAGGTCGTCGACAGCGGCACGGCCGTCCGGGTGAGGACCTCGAGCGCGGCCGCGCCACTCAGGCCGGGTCTCGCGCTCAACAACAGGGCCGCCGCGCCGGCCACATGCGGGGCGGCCATTGACGTGCCGCTGAAGCGCTTGTACACGCCGCCCGGAACTGACGACAGAACGCCCACCCCGGGCGCGCTGACCAACGGTTTGATCTCATCAAACACGGATGGGCCGCGACTGGAGAAATAGGCGATGTCATCGTCTTCATCGCTTGCCCCGATCGCCGGAACGCCCGGGTTGCTGCCGGGCGATCCAACGGTCTGGTCGCCTGGGCCGCTGTTGCCGGCCGAGAAGATGACCAGGATTCCGGCGCTCCGGAGCGCCGCGATTTCTTCGGCGAACAGGAGCGAAGCGCCATCGGTGCTGCCCCACGAGTTATTGACAATGTCGGGCGCATACGCCGAATCGCCGCCCGGAGCGAGGATGAATTCCATTGCGGCGATAAGCCAGGTGTCATATCCGACCCCGGCGCTGTTCAGACCCCGGGCGGCCATCCACCGCGCGCCCGGGGCGACGCCGATCCCTTCGCCGCCGACCATCGTCCCCATCACGTGGGTGCCATGGGTGTTCCCGTCAAACGGATACGCAGCGCCGCCGTCGGTGGCATCCAGCCAGTTATGCAGGTGATCAACCGCGACACCGTTCCCGTAGCCCCGGTAGCGGGTCATCAGCGCCGGATGCGTCCACTCGACACCGCTGTCAATATTGGCGACCACAACCCCGGTCCCGTCAGCACCCAGACCACGCCGGGCGACATCGGCCCGGATCTTGGTGATCCCCCAGGTCGCGCCCGCCGCGCCCGGCGGGTCATAGACCGCAATCGCGTTCGCGTCCCGCGCCCGGGCAAGCGCAGACTGCAGCGCACCAGGGCCGGGCAGCGGGACGTCGTTCAGATAAGCGCGGGCTTCATCCAAGGCCACGGTTCGAACGTCCGGGCGGGCCGCCATTTCGGCGATGACGCCCGGCGTGGCGCGCAGCGCGACGGCGTTTGAAATCCAGAACCACCTCACCGCGCTCGCCCGCCCATTCGCTTCCGCCTTCGCCAGGGCAAGCTTTGGACTGGCCTGGGCGGCGGCGGCGACCGACCGAAGCGCGTCGACCGTCCGCCGGCCGAGCTCCGCCCGGCTGGCTACGCCTGCGCCCTCCAACGCGCGCGGCAGGTCGGCCCGGGCTGAAAACCGGACCACCACCGGCAACAGCGATCCGGGTGGCGCGATCTCCAGCGCCTGAGCGAGAGACGGGCCAAGCTTGAGCAATGGCGTCGTATCGGCCGGTGGAGAAAGCCCGACCGACCGTTGGGCGGGAATGAGGCTGGCCGCCAGCAGGGCAGCCAATGCAGCGCGAACAAGATGACCCATCGGGACATTCTACAATTCGACCCCTTTGCGGATGACACACCATTCACTCCTAACCCCATGAAACACCCGCCTGATCGCCGCGCGTGGTCCGGCTACGTCATCAGCCTGGTCGCCGCGTTTGCCTGGGCAGGCACGGCGCCCGGCATTAGCCTTCTACAGAGCCAGGGGGTGCCCAGCCTCGCCATCGCTTTCTGGCGCGACCTCATCATCGCTGTCGCGCTGTTTGCCGGAATCGGGCTCATTCGCCCATCGGCCTTGCGCGTCAGCCGGGAGAACTTCAAAGGCCTGGTCGTCGCGGGCCTCGTCTCGATTGGGCTGTATCACGCGTTGTGGGTCTACTCAATCAAGTTCAATGGCGCCGCCGTCGCGGTTGTGCTTGTATACAGCTATAACGCATTTGTCACGCTCGGCGCCCGGATCATTTTCAAGGAAGCCATCCGCCCAATGCAGATCGTCGCCCTGCTCGTGTCCTTTGCCGGCCTGTTCCTGGTCGTGCGCGCCTACGACCCCGAGACCTGGCGGGTGACGTGGCAGGGCACCCTGATCGGGGTCGCGTCGGCGATCGCCCAGGCCGTGTATGTGCTTTTCAACCAGCGCTTCATCAAGACAATCAGCCCGTTGGTATCGCTGGGCTACCTGATGGGTTTTGGCTCGGTTGGCCTGTTGATGATCACTCTGGCGATTTCGCCGCCGGCATTGACGACTGCGTTGAGCGGGTCCACCTGGGCGATTCTGGTGTTTCTCGCCCTCGGCCCGACCCTGGGCGGGTATGGCCTGTTCAACCTGGCCCTGCGCTATGTGCCCGGCAAAGTCGCCGGGCTGATCTCGGTGTTGGAGGTGCCCATCGCCGCGCTGATTAGCTTCGCCCTGCTCGGCGATACCCTCCAGCCGCCCCAACTGGCCGGGATGGCCCTGGTCCTGATATCGACCGTGCTCCCCAATCTGCGCGGTTTCAGCGCGCCCGAGCCCGGGAGCGGCTGAGCCCGCCGGTTATGTTCTCCCGTTCTCCATTTCCACTGCAACCTCTCCCTTCCTTCTCCTTCGTTCTTCCCTTCTTCTGTTCATGCAGGCAGGAACACGAGGGTCGGGAAAATGTTTGGTAGAATTACCTCCCGCAAAATATCGGAATCTCGCGCGCCGGTGAGGCGCGTGTTTCACGTCACATGCCCGACGAAAAACGCCGGGGACACGCAAGGAGTATCGAGTCATGGGTCCACTGCCAAAGCGCAAATTCTCTGTAGGCCGCACGCATCGCCGCCGCGCGCACGACTTTCTCACGCCGCCCTCGCTGGCGGCCTGCCCGACCTGCGGCAAGCCCAAGCCGCCGCACATCGTGTGCCCAAGTTGCGGCGAATACCGCGGCAAGGCCGTCGTCGCCATTAGCAAGCCCGACGACAAGGGCGACGAGAAGAACAACTAGCCCTAACACAGGGGTGGCGCGCAAGCGTCACCCTTTCTAGTTTTCGGATGACCACGGCCTATGTCTTCCCCGGCCAGGGTTCGCAATTCGTCGGGATGGGCGCCGAAATCGCCCGCGTTCGGCCGATTTTTCGCGGAACTTTCGAGCGCGCAGATGCCGCCCTCGGCTTCCCGTTGAGCGCCCTGTGCTGGGAGGGGCCCGAGGCCGAACTTGCGGATACGATCAACACGCAGCCGGCTCTGTTCGCCCACAGCCTCGCGTCTTTCTACATGGCTGAAATGTCGGGCGAACTCGATGCCCCAGCCTACGTGGCGGGTCACAGCCTCGGTGAGATCAGTGCGTTGTGCGCGGCCGGGGCGCTCAGCTTTGAAGACGGCGCGCGCCTGACCCGCGAGCGCGGGCGCCTGATGAAAGAAGCCGGGGCGCGCGCCCCAGGCGCGATGGCCGCCGTCCTCAACGCCGACACCGCGCTGGTTGAAGCGGTCTGCGCCGAAGTCTCCGCCCAACTCCACCCGGGCGTCGTCCCCGCCAACGACAATTGCCCCGGCCAGCTGGTCATTTCGGGCGCCCGCGAGGCGGTCATCGCCGCGGTGGCGCTTCTCAAGGCCCGTGGCGTCCGGCGAGTTGTCGTGCTGAACGTCAGCATTGCCTCGCACTCGCCCCTGATGGCCTCGATGCAGGATGCATTCAGCGCCGTCGTCGAGCGCACTCCGATGACGCCTGCCCGCGTGCCCGTGATCGGCAACACAACCGCCCGGCCGATCACCCACCCTGACGACATCCGGGCCGAGCTGCGCGCGCAGCTCACGTCGCCGGTGCGCTGGACCGACAGCATCCGCTTCATGCGCGACCAGGGTGTCACCCGATTCATTGAGCTTGGACCCAAAGACGTCCTGTCAAACCTCATCAAGCGCATCGTCCCCGAAGCCGAGACGATAGCCATTGGCTGACGGCGGACGCCGTCCGGATACGCAATAATGACGCCCATGGATTTGAAGGAAAAAGTCGCCCTCGTCACCGGCGCCTCGCGCGGAATTGGCCGGGCCATCGCCCTAGACCTCGCCCAGCGCGGCGCGACGGTGGTGGTCAACTACAACGCCAGCGCGGCCGCCGCCGAAGAAGTCGTGGCCGCCATCACCGCGGCGGGTGGCAAAGCGTCCGCCATGCAGGCGGATGTCTCGAAGTTTGAGGCCGCTCAGGCGCTCGTCAAATACGCGGTTGACACGTATGGACGGCTTGACATTCTGGTCAACAACGCGGGCACCACCCGCGATACGCTGCTGATGACGATGAAGGAGGACGACTGGGATCACATCATGTCGACCGACCTTAAGAGCGTGTTCAACTGCTGCAAGGCCGCTTCGCGCGGGATGATTCGCCAACGCAGCGGGCGGATTATAAACATCACTTCGGTCGTGGGCCTGGCCGGCGGGGCCGGGCAAACCAATTACGCGGCCGCCAAGGCCGGCGTGATCGGCTTCACCAAGTCCCTGGCCAAGGAAGTGGGCTCGCGCGGCATCACCGCCAATTGCGTCGCCCCTGGGTTCATCCCCACCGCCCTGACCAACGTGCTGACCGAGGAGCAGAAGGCCATGGCGATCAAGGCCACCCCGCTCGGACGCTTTGGAGCGCCTGAAGACGTCGCCCATGCGGTATCATTTCTCGCGAGTGACCTGGCCGGCTTTATCACCGGCGCGGTGCTCTCGGTGGACGGGGGCCTGGTGATGCAATGATAGACAACAACCTGAAGATATCCGCGGACGTCGTGCGCGAAGTTGCGCGCGTGACGACCCTCGCCACCCCCGGTGTGCTCGCACTGGTCGACAAGCCGGGCGTGCCCGCCACACCGCGTGATCCGTATCGCGGCGTCGAAGTCAACGTGCGCGACAGCCGGGCCCATGTTCGCTTGCGCGTCGTCGCCGCCGCGGATATTTCACTGATCGGTCTCGGCCAGAAGTTGCAGGCGGACGTGGCCGAAGCGGTTCTCGAGATCGCCGGAATGGACGTCACCGCCGTGGACGTGACGTTTGAGGATGTCCGGAATCCAGCGTGACCATCCGTTCGAATCCGAAGCGGCGCAAAGCCCGCACCCTGGCCCTGATCGCGCTCTACGAAGCCGATGTGGCGGGCCATCCTGTGGGCGATGCCCTAACCCGCCACCTGCAGCATGTCGCGCCCGCCGACGACGAAGCCAGCCTCGCTGAGGCAGATCCGTCACCCGAAATCATCGCTTACGCCTCGGTGCTTGTGAGCGGGGCCACCACCGGCCGGGCCGGGATCGACGCATTGCTGGCTCAGTGCGCGGCCGAGCACCCCATCGCTGACCTGGCCGCCATTGATCGCAACATCCTCCGTATCGCCATTGTCGAGTTGCGGGCGGGCCTGGCCCCGATCAAAGTCGTCGTCAACGAAGCCATCGAGTTGGCAAAGGTGTATGGATCGGATGCCTCGCCGCGGTTCATCCACGGCGTCCTCGGTGCCGCCACCGCCCGGCTCGCAGCGGATGGTCCCGCGCCGGCGGAGGCCCAAACCACCGCATGAATAGCACCCTCTTTGGGATGGGCCTTCCCGAGATCATGGCCATCGCGATCCTGACGTTGCTGGTTTTCGGGCCGGACCGGCTGCCCAGCCTGATGCGGGATTTCGGTCGCAGTGTTCGGAAAATGCGCGAGGTCTACACAACGCTAGCCGCCGAAGTCCAAAAAGAACTCGGGCCATACGCAAAAGAAATCGATGATGCGACCCGCGACTTGCGGAAAGACCTGGACTCGATCCGCGAAGTCACGAACATGGGCAACCTCATCCCGCCGATCACCTTCCTCCCCGAACAGGGCGGAGACACGGCACCCCCGAAGCTTGAGCCGCCGGCGGGACCAACCATTGGCGGGGCGCTGATGTCTCCAGTGAATGAAACACCGATGTCATTTCCAGCGTTTGATCCGGTCCCGGGGCAGCCGGACGGCGCACCGCCTGAGAACACGATCGCGCCGCCGGCCCCGGCCGCCGCCGATCCCGCGATCGAAACCCCGAACCCAGCCGACACCGCGATTGCGCCGCCTCCCCCACCCGCCGCCGTCACCCTCAGCGACGACAACCCCTGGAAGAGTTGACTCGAATCGTTGGATCTTGAGCCGGCGGCGGATCCCGTCGAGACGGCCCGGTGCGCCGTCTTAGCCCGCACCGTGTGCGCTCCATAGCTCCGCCCGCATCGCGTTGATGGGGCCGGTGTAGCGAAGATCCCCCGCGCCAGTGCGATAATGCCGCGCGTCGGCAAGTATGACAGACCAAATCGCCA
>JBKJQK010000509.1:0-10785 GCA_046594095.1 Anaerolineae bacterium
CATTGAAACGCTGGGCGGGATCTCGACCGCGTTGATCGAGCGCAATACGACCATTCCGACCAAGAAGAGCCAGATCTTCAGCACGGCCAGCGATATGCAGACCAGTGTTGAGATTCATGTCGTTCAGGGCGAGCGGCAAATGGCATCTGATAACAAGTCGTTGGGCAAGTTCATCCTGGATGGTATCCCGCCTGCGCCGCGCGGCGTGCCGCAGGTCGAAGTGTCTTTCGACATCGACGCCAATGGAATTCTGAACGTGTCGGCCTCCGACAAGGCGACCGGCAAGACTGCCCACATCACGATCCAGGCCTCCTCCGGCCTGCGCAAGGAAGAGATCGATCGGATGGTCAAGGAAGCCCAGGCAAACGCGTCCGATGACAAGGCCAAACGCGACAAGGTCGAGGCCCACAATGAGGGTGACAACTCGGCCTATCAGGCCGAGAAGTTCCTCCGCGAGAACGGCGAAAAGGTTCCAGCCGATAAGAAAACCGAGCTTGAGGCCAAGATCAAGGAAGTCCGCACTGCCATCATGGGTGAGGATGCCGAGGCGATGCGGCGCGAAACCGAAGCCCTGAAGACCCTGTTTGGCAACATCGGCGCCGCGATGTATCAACAGGGTGGAGAGGCTTCCGGCGCGGCAGCCGGTGAGCAACCCGGGGCAGCCAAACCCGAAGATGGCGATGATGTCGTTGAGGGCGAGTTCCGCGAGCAGAAGTAAGAACGCCCGGAACGGGCCAAGTGCGCCCGGAACGGGCGGGGCCCGGAGCTGGCGTGATCGCCGCATGACGCGGAGAACGCGCCGGCTCCGGACGGGATGGCATGGCAAACAAGCGCGACTATTACGAAGTACTCGGCGTCGGCAAGGATGCGGGCGCCGATGATGTCAAGAAGGCGTTCCGCAAGCTGGCGCGCCAATTCCATCCCGATGTCAACAAAGCCGCGGACGCCGAGCCGCGCTTCAAGGAGATAAACGAGGCTTACGAAGTTCTCAGCGATGACCAGAAGCGGGCGGCCTATGACCGATATGGCCACTCCACCACGGGCAGCGGGCCCGGCGGTTTTGGCGCAGGCTACGAGGGTTTCGGCGACATCAACGATATCTTCAGCGAGTTCTTTGGCGGATTTGCGCGTTCAGCGGGCGCGCAGCAGCGGCGCAGCCCCCGGCGGGGCGCCGATCTCCGCTTCGATATCAAACTTGACTTTTCCGAAGCTGTATTCGGTGTCCAGAAGGAAATCGAGGTCGTTCGAAACGAATCCTGCGCGCGCTGTTCTGGCAATGGCTCAGAACCGGGTACCACGCCGCAGCGGTGCAAGACCTGCAACGGCACGGGCGAAGTTCGCCGGATGCAGCAGAGCATCCTCGGCTCGTTCGTAAACGTCACAACCTGCCCAACCTGTGGAGGTAACGGAGAAGTCATCTCGGTGCCCTGCAAGGAGTGCGGCGGGCGGCGCCAGGTCCGGCGCTCGCGCAAGATCGCGGTCAACATCCCGGCGGGCGTCGACAACGGCACCCAAATCCGCTTGAATGGCGAAGGCGAGCCTGGCGGGAATGGCGGACCGCCCGGGAACCTGTATGTGGTTGTCAACGTTTCGCCACACGCCTATTTCAGGCGCAAGGAAAACGACATCATCGTTGAGCTGCCCATCAACATTGCCCAGGCTGCCCTGGGCGATGATATCGAGGTCCCGACGATTGACGGCAAGGACCGTCTCGTGATCCCGCCCGCAACCCAGAGTGGAAGCGTGTTCCGGATCAAGGGCAAGGGCGTCCCGCATCTCCGGCGCGCGGCGCGGGGCGATCAGGTGGTCGTTATCACCGTGACTGTGCCGTCGGCCCTGACTCCTGACCAGCGCAAGCTTTTTCAGGACCTGGCCAAGACCCTCGGGAGTGATGTGGTACCTCAGCAGGAAAAGGGATTCTTCGAGAAATTCCGCGACGCCATTGGTCTCTAGCGCGCGGCGGGTATGATGGGTCGAAGCATGACTGAACGCGATGATGCGCGTCCAGGGCGCATTTTTGCCGCGCTTGTCCTCGCGGTCTTGTCCGCGTGCGGTAACTTGCCCACGCCCGCGCCCCAGCAAAGCCTGATTCCCTCGCCAGTCGCATACGTGACTGCTGGCGCGCCGCCTCGCGCCACGCCCACGGCGACCCTCGCCCCGCTTGCGGCCCCGACCGCGCCACCCGCAACCGCGGCGCCCAAGACGTTTCCGGTGGATACGTCGGCGACCGTAGGAGTATGGAGTGACCGGGTAAGCGCGGCGTTCACCGGAACCCTGGACCTCGCATTGGGACCGGATGCCCTCGTCTTGCGCAAGGCGAACCTGCGACTTGTCACCCTATCCAGCCAGCAGGTCTATTCGGGATTCGCTGGCGTGATCAGCCAGACGCGCGCGTCCACGCCTGGGTTCCTGCTCTACGACAAGGACGGCAAAGTCGCCTTGACCCCGGGCGGCGACTCGGCTTTGCTCAACATCCGCAACGAGCAGGTGCGCGCTCAGGTGGCGGACCGGGTGGCGGGCGCGGCGAAGGGCTTTGACGGTGTCATCCTCGAGGGGGTCGGCGCGGAGCTGATTCGCACTAATGCTTCGCCGATTTTTACGACCACCAAGGCCTTCACGGACCAACAGCGGCGCGACGCCGTGGAAGCGCTTCTGCGCGCGATCAGGGCCCGCGCCCCGGACAAGATCCTGCTTGTCTCCGGTTATGCCTGGGAAGATGGAGCCGCCTTTACGGCGCGCCCCACGGAGGCTCAGGATCTGGCGTCAATTGTTGACGGCGCAAATATCGATCGGTTCTTGAGGGTGCCCATCTCGAAGACGGCGGACTACAAATCCGAGGCGAACTGGAAGAAAGACGTTGACCTGCTGGCAAACATGTCGCAGGACAACAAGATCGTGCTGCTGTCGACGCGCTTCAGCGAGCCCATTTCGGGCACCCAGCGGGCAGAGTGGCTGCGTTACGTCGTAGCCTCGTATTTGCTCGGCAAGAACGGGAGCCGGACCTATCTGCAGTTTGACTCGGGCGGCGACATGAATTACCTGGATGATCCGCAACTCAACGCCCGTCTCGGCCCTCCCACCGAGGGCTATAGCAAACTGGCCAGCGGCTTGTATAAGCGCCAGTTTTCGGGCGGGGTTGTCCTGGTGAATCCCGGTGAAAAGGCCCTCAAGATCGAAATAGACAAGGAATTCTCAGTGCTGCTTGAGACCCTCTCAGGGCTTACGGTAAAGTCGCTTGAAATGTCGCCCCGCAGCGGCATTATTCTGCTCAACAAGAAAACATGAAATACCAGCGCATCCGGGGCATGCAAGACCTGCTCCCTGAGGACCAGCCTTACTGGGCTCACGTTGAGGGGGCCAGTCACGCGTTGGCCGGGCGCTTTGGTTTTGAGCGCCTGGAGGCCCCCATGCTCGAGGCGACCGATCTGTTTGTGCGCGGCGTGGGCGACGCCACCGACATCGTCAGCAAGGAAATGTACAGCTTTGTGGACAAGGGCGAAGACGCGCTGACGCTGCGGCCCGAGTTCACCGCCGGCGTGATGCGGGCATTCATCGAGAACGGGATGAGTTCCCGCCCGCAACCGCAGAAACTCTATTCGTTTGGCCCAATCTTCCGCCGCGAAAGGCCGGCCAAAGGGCGGTTCCGCCAGTTCTACCAGCTCAACGCCGAGATCATCGGCACGGCCGACCCGCTGGCCGATCTCGAGATCATGCTTATCGCGCATTCGCTCTATCGCGAGATCGGATTCAAGAACCTGACCTTTCAGCTCAACAGCACCGGCGATCCGGAATGCAAACCGCGCTTCATCGACGCGTTGCGGAGCTACTTCACGCCTCTGGCGGACCGGCTTGCTCCTCTCGACCGCGAGCGGCTGGCTAAGAACCCGCTGCGCGTGCTCGACACCAAGGAGCGCGAGACATTGCCGTATCTCGAAAATGCGCCGCGGTTTTTGGATTACTTGAATGAGGACTGCCGTCACCACTTCGCCGAACTCACAGGTTATCTGGATTCAATTGGTATCGCCTATCAAGTCAATCACCGCCTGGTGCGGGGTCTGGACTACTACACCAAGACCGTCTTCGAACTTTGGGGAGATGGGCTCGGCGCGCAGGCGGCATTGTGCGGCGGCGGCCGCTACGATGGTTTGATTGAAGCGCTGGGCGGGCCAGCGACGCCTGGTGTCGGATTCGCTACAGGCATCGAGCGCATCATCATGTCGATGCGTGAACTCGGCATCACCCCGCGCGCCCTGCTAAAACCGGACGTGTTCGTCGCCCATCTGGGCGAGGAAGCCAAGCGCGAAAGTGTGAAGCTGGTTGCGCGCTTGAGGAGTGAGGGTATCCCAGCCCGAATCGCGTTTGGCGCGCGCAGCCTCAAGGCCCAGATGAAGGACGCCGACCGGGCCGGCTGCGCGATCGCCATCATCATGGGCGAGGCGGAACTGGCCCAGGGCGTGGTCATTGCGCGCGATCTGGCCAAGAGCGAGCAGACGACGATTGCCGTAGATGCCTTGCCGGGATGGATCGCGTCCCGCGGGCGCCAAACAGGCGGGTAACCCTCCATGCGAGCCATCCGATCTGTTGCCGTGCTCGATCACCCAAAAGTGCCCGCCACGGGCGAGGTTGCCCTCGAGATCGCCGAGGCCCTGGCCGGTTGGGGGGTGGCGTGCCATCGGGCGACCACCTGGGATACCGCTGCCGTCGAAGCGCTGGTTCCCCAGGTGGATCTCGTGTTGGTATTGGGCGGCGATGGCAGCCTGCTCCGGGCCGCGCGTATTTCGGCCCCGCACGGAAAGCTGGTAACCTCGGTCAATATGGGCCGGCTGGGATTTTTGTCCGAGATGCGGCCTGACAACTGGCGCGCAGCGCTTCCCCGGATGATCGGCGGCGATTACTGGATTGAAGAACGATTGATGCTAAAGGCCGAGGCAAATCGCTCGGGCAAGACGCTCGTCCAGCGCGAGGCCCTCAACGACATCGTCATTGGCCGCGGCACGCTCGCTCGCGTCGTGCGCTTGCAGGTGAAACTGGATGGCACCCCTTTCACGACCTATGCCTGCGATGGCCTGATTGTGGCCTCGCCCACCGGAAGCACCGCCTACGCCCTGGCCGCCGGCGGTCCGATCCTTCCGCCGACACTCCGGAACATGATTCTCGTCCCCATCGCCCCGCACTTGAGCCTCGACAAACCGGTCGTGCTCGCGCCCACGTCGGTCGTCGAGGTGCGGGTCAGCACCGACCATCAGGCGGTCTTGACCATTGACGGCCAGAATGAGACGACGCTTAAGTCGGACGATGTCGTGCGCATTGCCGCCAGCGAGCGCTCAGCGCTTCTTGCGCGGGTCCAGCCGCCCGAATACTTCTATCAGACCCTGATGACCCGGCTACGGGGTGAGTAGGGCGGCGCGCAGGGGGTGTGGCAGATTAATTACCCCGAATCGAACGCTTTATCCCAGAGAGGCAATATTCGATATGTCCAACATCTTGATCGACACCGGACTTGGGGTAAGCAATAGCGGGGCGATTGGCGACATCGTGCGACGCGCGGAACGCGCCGAGGCGCTCGGCTATGACGCGCTATGGACGAGCGAAACGCAACATGACCCGTTTCTCCCGCTGGCGCTCGCGGCGGAGCATACTTCCCGGATGACGCTCGGGACTGCGATCGCGGTGGCCTTTGCGCGCAGCCCAATGAGCCTGGCCAGCCAGGCCTGGGACCTTCAGAAAATGAGCGGCGGCCGATTTGCGCTAGGGCTGGGCACCCAGGTCAAGGCCCACATCGAGCGCCGGTTTGGGATGGTCTGGAATCACCCGGCCCCGCGGCTCAAGGAGTATGTGCTGGCGATCCGCCAAATCTGGCAAGCCTGGCAAACCGGCGCTCCGCTGAACTTCAGGGGCGAGTTCTTCAAGCTGACCTTAATGTCGCCATTTTTCAACCCGGGTCCCATAGAGCATCCGGGAATTCCGATCTACATCGCCGAGGTCAATGAGCACCTGTGCCGGGTGGCGGGCGAGGTCTGCGACGGCTTCCACGTTCACCCGTTCCATACGCCAAAATACGTCGCCGAGTTCATCCTCCCGAACCTTGAGGCCGGCCTGAGGACCAGCGGACGGGCCCGGTCAGACTTGCGCATTGCCAGCAGCGTGTTCGTTATCGTTGGCGACACGCCGGATGAGCGCGCCAGCGCGCGCGCCCTTGCTCGCCAGCAAATCAGCTTCTACGCCAGCACGCCCACCTACCATCCCGTGTTTGAGCTGCACGGATGGAAGGAGACCGCCGAGGCCCTGACTGCGCTTGCTGCGCGCGGGAAGTGGGGGGAAATGCCGGGCTTGATCACAGACGCGATGCTGGACACGTTCGCGGCCGAGGGCACCTGGGCGGCGGTGCCCGGTCTGGTGCGACAGCGCTACGCGGGGCTACTCGACCGGGTCACCTACTATCTCGATGAGGGCACTGACGCGCAGCAGGCCACGACCATCGCCGGGTTCAGAGCCTGACATGACGGAAAAGAACCAGAACCTAAGGTGCTTAAAGAATCTTAGGTTCTGCGTTGTACAATCCAGCTTCCGAGAAGCCGTCGCGCCCGCGCTTTGAGCTCGTCTTCAACCGCGCAGTTCGCGCTTCAGGATCTTGCCGGTCGCGTTCATCGGCAGGGCGTCCTTGAATTCGATCATGCGCGGGTATTTGTAAGCGGCCATCCGCTCCTTGCACCAGTCGATCAGCTCTATTTCGGTCACCGTGGCAGCGGGCTTGCGGACCACGAAGGCCTTGACTTCCTCGCCCATTTCGTCGCTCTTCATGCCTACCACGGCGACCAGCGACACGCCGGGGTGGGTGATGATCACTTCCTCGAGCTCGCGCGGGTAGATATTGAAACCGCCCCGAATGATCATGTCCTTCTTGCGGTCCATGATGTAGAGGTAGCCGTCCTCGTCCTTGCGGGCCACGTCCCCGGTATGAAACCAGCCGTTTTTCATGGCCTCGGCCGTGGCTTCGGGCCGTTTGTAATAGCCCTTCATCACATTGAATCCGCGGATGATGATCTCGCCCAGCTCGCCGACCGGCACGTCCTTGTCGTTGTCGTCGACGAGGCGCACATCCACGCCCATCACCGCGGTCCCGATTGAGCCGGGCTTGGTGGGCGCATCCAACTGGTTGAAGGTCGCGACCGGGGCGGTCTCGCTCAAGCCGTAGCCCTCGAGAATGGGCACGCCAAAATCCTTCACGAAGCCGTTCAGCACCTCGACCGGCAGGGCCGCGCCGCCCGCCGAGCAGAGTCTCAGATTTGCGCGCACGGCCGAAGTGTCAAACCCTGACGCTCTGGCATAGTTGAGGAGGGCCCAGAACATGGTCGGAACGCCGCTGAAGTAGTTGACCTTTTCGGCGACCATGGTGTCCAGCACAACCTTGGGATCAAACCGGGGAACCAGGACGATGGTGTTGCCTTGGAGAAATCCGGCGTTCATCTGGCACGTCTGGCCAAACGAATGGAAAAGCGGCAAGGCGATCAGCAAGGTGCTTCGCTCGGACCCGAGCATGCCGTGAAGGTCACGCGACACGATCGCGTTGGTGATCATGTTGCTGTGGGTGAGCTCGGCGCCCTTGGCCTGGCCGGTTGTGCCGGAGGTGTAGAGAATCACGGCGGTGTCGCCGTCCGCGCGAAGGACCATGTCAAACGCCGGTGGCTGCTTGCCGATAAACATCCCGAGCGTATCGACGCCTTCGATTGGCGAAGGTCCCGCCGGGTTGGCGGTCATGATGATCATCTTCTGGACTGTGCCGGCTTCCTTGAAGCCTTCGTGGCCAAACTGGCCCATGGGCAGCTCGGGTGTGCCTTCGAAGCAGAAATAGGCCTTGGCATCCGAGTCCTTGAGGAAGTAGGCGATTTCGCGGCCCTTATTGAGCACATTCAGCGGCACAACCACGGCCCCCGCCTTGAGGATGCCGTAATAGACAATCGGGAAGTAGGGGATGTTCGGACAGGTCAGGGCGACTTTGTCCCCGGGCTGGATGCCCATGGCCTTGAGCCCATTGGCGACCTGGTTTGCCATCCCATTCAGCTGGCCGTAGTTAAACCGCATGGGACCCATGACCACCGCCGAATTGGCGGGGTGGCGGCGGGCGTGATTCTCGACGAACATGGCAAGGTTTAACAATTTGGTTTCCTCCGCTAACAGTGAACGACTTTCTTCGAGTGTATGCGTGATGGGCCAGTGTGTCAAACTATTCAAAACAAAAAAGGGCACGCCGAAGCGTGCCCCAAATGGCGTGTCGTCCAGACTTAGTAGGTCGGGACCTTGATCACCATGCCCGGGTGAATCATGTTCGGATCGGCGATCTTCTCCTTGTTGGCGTTGAAGATGTCGTTCCAGCGGCGGGCGTCGCCAAGAACCTTCTGCGCGATCGCGCTGAGGTTGTCTCCGGCGACCACCGTGTATTCCTTCACTTTGGCCGTCTCGAGTTCGCCCTGCAGGAAGGCAATCTGTTCGCTCTTGGTGTCGCTGATGTTCTGGAGCAACGTGTTGCGCTGCTGCATGTCCGAGACCTGGGCCTTCATGTCTTCAAGCAGACCATTCAGTGTCGAATTCGAGGCCTCGGCCGACGCGGCCCGGTCTTCATTGCCCAGGCTGCCGGAAAGCGCCTGAGCGGCCCGCCCATTGGCGGCGGCCACATCGTCCTGGAGCTTGCCAACCTGCGCTTCAGCGTTTGAGGCGCGCGCGGACATTGCTTCCAGCTCGCCCTTGATCTTCTGAAGGGCCTCAATTTCGTCGCGGTTTGAGAGCGAATTGAATACTTTTTCGAACAGTGTTGCCATTCTATTTCCTCCGTGATTACCGAACCATTTCGACCGCGAATCATACACGCGAACATGAGAGTCGCAAGTGCCCGCCAATCAGTTTCTGGTCGATTGAGGGCCGAATCGGCCGTCGGAGAAACGCGCGAAAACCGCTGACCAGCGCGGCGGCGCGGGTAGAATTGGCGGCGCTCTCGGCTAGGATGCCTAATCCGGTTTACCGATCCCCAGGAGGATCCCCCTACTGTGACTCATCCCTCAATCAAAACTCTGATGCATTCGCTGCCCCGGCGGATCGACCGGCTCGGTGAACTGGCCTACAACCTATGGTGGACGTGGCGTCCTGACGCCCAGGCTCTTTTCCAGCGGATCGACCCCGTGCTTTGGGAAAACCTCGATCGCAACCCCGTTCGCTTCCTGCGCCAGGTTGCGCGCAAGGACCTGAACACCGTTGCGAAGGACAAGAAGTATCTGGACCTTTATGACCGGGTGACGGATGACCTCTCCCGATATCTGGCCATGGATGGCGGCGAGCCGACCTGGATGCAGAAGCAACATCCCGATTTCAAGGGCAAGGTGGCCTACTTTTCATTCGAATTTGGCCTGCATGAATGCCTTCCGTTGTATGCGGGCGGTCTGGGTGTGCTGGCTGGCGATCACCTCAAGGAGGCCAGCGACCTTGGCATTCCGCTCGTGGGCGTGGGCTTCATGTATTTGCTGGGCTACTTCCGGCAGCGCATTACCGAAGACGGCTGGCAGGAGGCCGACTACGAGAGACTCGACTTCGCTGACCTGCCCATCATGGCCGTCATTGGCGACGACGGCGAACCCCTGAAGGTCGCTCTCGACCTGCCCAACAAGGCGATGGTCGCGCGGGTGTGGCTGGCCCAGGTTGGGCGTGTGCCACTGTATTTGCTCGATTCGGATTTGCCCGAGAACCGGGCCCAGGATCGAGCCCTGACCCAGCGCCTGTATAACCCGGACCCCGATACTCGGATCCCGCAGGAAGTCTTGTTGGGGATAGGCGGTGTGCGGGCCCTGAGGGCAATGAAAGTCGAGCCGACCGTGTGGCACATGAACGAAGGCCATCCAGCCTTCCTCACGCTCGAGCGCGCGCGCGAGTTCATTCAGAATGATGGGCTGAGCTTCGAGGATGCCCGGGCTCGTGTGCGGGCCTCGACGGTCTTCACCACCCATACCCCCGTCCCTGCCGGCAACGACACATTTGCCCAGTGGCAAATCGACCGCCAGCTTTGGGGCTTCTGGGACTTGCTTGGGTTGACCCGCGAGCAGTTCATGTCTTTGGCAGCCCATGACGGGCTGTACGGAATGACCGTGCTTGCCCTAAATATGGCCGCCCGGGCGAACGGAGTGAGCAAACTGCATGGCGAAGTGGCCTCCGAGATGTGGAGCTGGATGTTCCCCAAGAACGCCAGGCCGATCAGCTATATCACCAACGGGGTCCATGTGCCGACCTGGGTGTCGCGCCGGATGAAGCGGCTATACGACGAGCACCTTGGTTCAAACTGGATGAGCCGGGTAAGCGATCACGAGATGTGGAAAGGCGTCTTCGACATCCCGGACGCGGAACTTTGGACCGTGCGAAAGCACTACAAGCGATTGCTGGTGTCATTCATGCGCGACCGGGCCCGGCGCAAATGGGCGACCCACACCCAGCACCCGGTGCAAACCATCGCCAGTGGCGTGCTGGTTGAACCAGGCGCCTTGATGATCGGCTTCGCCCGCCGTTTCCCGACGTACAAGCGAGCGACGATGATTCTGCGCGATATTCCGCGCCTGGTCAGGCTGATCACGGATCCGGCCCGGCCGGTCCACATCCTGTACGCGGGCAAGTCGCATCCAAGCGATGAGCCTGGTAAGCGGCTGATCCAGGATCTGTATCGGGTGATCAAGAATGCCGACACCGCCGGCCGGATGGTCTTTATTGAGGACTACGACATGAACGTGGCCCGCCAGCTGGTGCGCGGCG
>JBKJQK010000524.1:0-2845 GCA_046594095.1 Anaerolineae bacterium
CCTGGACAACTACACCCAGGTCCTCACCCGGACCCTTTTTCCCAACTGGTATTTCAACAGCCTGGTGGCCGCGAGTGTCAGCACGGCAAGTGTGGCATTCTTTGACAGCATTACCGGTTATGTGTTTGCGAAGTTTGAGTTTCCGGGAAAGCGGATCGCATTTCTGCTGATCCTGGCGACCCTGATGGTCCCAACCGAGATGCTGGTCATCCCGTGGTTCATCATGGCGACCGGGGTCAAGCTCGCTGACACGACGTTGGGGATTGTCTTCCCGGGTCTGATTACGGCCACCGGCGCATTTCTAATGCGTCAGGCCTTTCAGAGCGTTCCTGACGAATTGCTCGACGCCGCCCGGATCGACGGGATGCATGAATTCGGCATCTTCACGCGGGTGGCCTGGCCGCTCGCGCTACCCGCGCTGGCGGCCGTGTGCATCTTCAACTTCCTGGGCAACTGGAATGCCTATATCTGGCCGCTGATTGTGACCAGCCAGCGGCTCACCATGACCCTTCCGATCGGGCTTGCCTTCTTCAGCAGTGAAGCGGGCAGCGCCTGGAACCTGATCATGACTGGCGCGACATTGTCCACCGTTCCGCTCCTGACCGTATTTGTCTTCATGCAGAAGCAGATCATCCAGGGCGTGGCGCTCACCGGGATGAAGTCGTAGGCGTTACCTCTCGAGACACATGAGTTCTTTTCCACACCCTCTGTACCGCGCAATCGTCCTTGAGCCCGCGTATGCCGATGCGTCGCGCTATCTATTTACGCCGATGCTGGCGGCCAATCGCGCTCATGTGCGCATGCTGGCGAGGCAGGCCATCATCACGCCGGCCTGCATGGAAAAGATCGTGGCCGCAATCGACGAAATCGAGCGGATGGGCGTCGGAGCCTTTCCGTATCAGCCGCCCACGGAAGACCTTTTCTTCGCCGTTGAGGGGAAGGTGATCGAGCTTGCGGGCGCCGATTGCGGGGGAAACCTGCAGCTGGCGCGCAGCCGAAACGACCTGGGCGCCGCGCTGGGGCGGATGGCGCTGCGCGACTTGCAGACAAGCCTGATTGACGATCAGATTGCGCTGCGACGGGCGATCCTGATCCAGGCCCGCACGCATCTCGACACGCTGATGCCCGGCCACACCCATACCCAGCCCGCTCAGCCGACGACGTTTGCCCATTACTTGATGGCGGTTGCGGCCGGGCTAGAGCGCGATACGGACCGCTTGCGCGAAGCACGCGGCGTGACAAACCGCAGCCCGCTCGGCGCGGCGGCTTTCACGACGACGGGCTTCCCGATCGACCGCGAGTGGATCGCGGGAGAGCTTGGCTTCCAGGGCTTGGTCGTAAACGCCCACGATGCGATCGGCGCGGCCGACCACTATCTCCAAACTGCCAGCGCGCTCCAAATCATGGCGAGCACGCTCACGCGTTTCTGCCATGACCTGCTGATCATGGCCACTCAGGAAGTGGGCGCGATCACGGTCGACGACGCGTATATCCAGATCAGCTCGATCATGCCCCAGAAGCGCAACCCGGTTGTGCTTGAACACCTGCGGGCCCGGCTGGCGAACTTGTACGGCGGCGCGCAGACGATCTTCCTCCAGGCGCACAACGTGTTTTACGGGGACACGCAGGACATCGAAGACGAGATGATCGGGCCGCTATTCAGCATGTGCGAGACCGCTCATGAGTGCCTAAGCCTGTTGACCACGACCGTGGAGACGCTAATACTCCATCGCGCGCGGCTGGCCGCCCGGGCCGCGGCGGGATTCACGACCGCGACCGAACTCGCGGACGCGCTGACTCGTGAAATGGGGATGCCCTTCCGGAGCGCCCACAAGGTCGTTGCCGGAGTGGTGCGCCGGGCGATCGCCGACGGAGTGCAGCCGGCGCAAGTCACCGCGGCGATGATCTACGACGCGCTGGCCCACACGGGTGTGCCCGGTCCTGCCTCGCCGATAGACGACGCGTTTGTCCAGCGCGCCCTGGACCCCGCCCAGTTTGTCGCAACTCGCAACATCCGGGGCGGTGTTGGGCGCGCCGCGGCTGAAGCGATGCTTGCCGAGCTCGAGGCGGCGCTATCGCAGATACGTTGACGCCGGTCGCTATGCGCCCGTAACCTCGACCTGAACGCCTCCCGTCGTGGACGGATCGAGGAACAGCGCTCTTTTCCCGCGCGTACCCTGATGGATCGGTCGCCCGACGCCCAGGCCCGCCTGACCGGCTTGATCACGCGCCTCCGCTACATCGTCTACCTCGAGGCAGAAGTGATGCAGCCCGTCTCCCCCGTTCTTCTTGAGCCAGGCCCACAGGGGCGAATCGGCCGCAAGGGGTTGGACAAGTTGAAGGTGCGTGTTGCCAAGATCGAGATGGGTCAAGAGCGCCGTCTCGTTGTTGACCTTCTCCGCAAACAGGACTTCGAAGCCGCATACGTCGCGCCAGACGCGCAGGGCAGTCTCCGTGTCCGAAACGACGATGGCGATGTGATCGAGGCGGTTAAACATGGGGTCTCCGATCTCGATTGCCGGGCCAGCGCACTTCGCCCCGGTCAAAGCGAGAACTTCTGGGAATTGACGGGGTAGATGATACCGGAGGCGTGTGTTTCTGCGCAGTTTGGGCACAGGTTATGCTGAGCGCCGCGTAAGCGACTCCGAATTCACGCTTCGAAATCGCCGATATTGCCGGGTCCGCCGCGAAAATAACATCTCCAATAAACGCGCAGCCAAAATGTCAAAAATCCTCGTCATCGGCGCCGGAGTTGGCGGCGCAACCGCCGCAGCCCTCCTCGCCAAAGCAGGCCACCAGGTCACCGTCCGGCCGCGCCGATCTAGCGCGAACGGCGAGGGCTCTG
>JBKJQK010000132.1:0-4484 GCA_046594095.1 Anaerolineae bacterium
CGTTGGGCTACAACCTGAAATCGCCCACCGCTCCGCACCTTGGGGAATAGCGCGGTCTTCTTCAAACATGAGGCTCAATATCTCTGGCTCCATCGTTTCGGGGTTTCGGACGCCGTAGACAACTGGCGTGAATCCGTGTTTTGCCAGAAAGACATCGACTTCGCCAGGTTGAAGCTGAACATGGACCATGAGTACAGTCTCTCCGTTATCGTACTGGTCGACATCGCTTGCAGTTTGAGGAATGGTCACGCCAGTGATTCGCGCGATGTATGAGTACGCATAGGTCCGCGACTGCTGTCTCAAACATCCGAACAGAACTAGCGCAAGCGCGCACAACGCAAGCGGACCTGCAATAGCAAAGGTTAGCAGGGTTTTTGCGCGCCGGTCGCGTTGCCGAAACCGATGCATTAGGTTGATTCCACCCAATGCTTGACCGCGTCCCGCAGCTGCGGATAGAACTCGGCGAAGTCCTCGCCCAAGCCGGCGTAATGGGCTGTGAGTTCGGCCGCCATTGGCGCCAGCAGCCCCGGCCGCTTAAGCCGGCCTGACACCCGCAAGAGAGTGCGTTCGATGCCGCCCAGTGTTTCATACTCGCCCAGCCAGTCATCCTCCGCCATTTTCAGGACGAAGCGGCGGGCATCTGGCAGGCGCTCCGCTGTATAACGTTCGAAGTCAAAGTATATGCCGTCGATGAAGGCGCGCTTCGGCTCGCCCGAATAGCTTTCCCAGTTCACCGACAGAAAGTGATCGTAGAAAACATCAATGAGAATCCCGGCGAATTTCCGGTTGGCCGGGCTGATGCGGGTCCGGCTGCGTTGAAATACGGGGTGCGAGTCGGTGAACGCGTCGATGAACATGTGACAAGCCACCCCTCGCCGGATGCGGGGATTTAAGGCCAGGCGCTTCTCGCCCTTGATAAAATCGGCAATCACATTGCCCAGGCGGATTTCAACGTCATCTTCGGATAAGCGCAAATGGGCGAGCCAATTCATTCCGCCAGAGTGTACGCCAGCGGCGCCTACATATACTAGCCACCCTAATATGCGACGCCTCTCAATGATCATCGCGCTTGCGCTGTCCCTGACCGCCTGCGTACCCTTCACCATCCGGATTCCACTACTCGAAGGAACCACCGAGCCGGCCGGCACACCGGTCGCGCCGGGCGAAACCCTCGTGCCCGTTCAGCCAGCCAACCTCACCCCAGCGCCGACCGCCATACCGCCGCCGACCGCAACGCCGATCCCGCCAACGCCTATCCCGACGCCGACAGCCACATCGACGCCGGTCCCGCCCCTGCCCATCCAAGTCGCGCTCGCGGGCGAGCCCGAAACGCTGCACCCGTTGTATGCCCAGTCGCTGGCCGCCCGGACCGTGCTCGGCGCATTGCTGATCGGTTGCGCGGGCGCCGACGAAAATGGGCTGCCGGTCGCGCTGGGTTGCGAGCGGATCCCAAACGAACAAAACGGGGACGCCAAATACGTTGGCCAGGGTCTCGATCGTTCCCTTGAGGTCACCTTCCGGATTCGCGAAGGCTGGCGCTGGACGGACGGCACACCTGTCACTTCTCAGGATGCCGTCTACGCCTGGCAGCTCGTCATGGCCCCCCAGACCCAGACCCGGGATCGCCTCGCCCAGATGATCTATTCGGTCAAACCGAACGGGCCGCGCGCGGCGATTGTGCGATTCATGTCCGCCGGCCAGGCCCGGGCCGCGGCCGCTGGGACGCTTCGCGGCGATGTGCCATTTGAGTTCTTTTCCTCCCTCGGCGACTATGCCGCTTACGCAAAACAAGAAACGCCTCTGTCCGACCCGCTGTACTGGGCGGCATTGCGCTGGTTGCCTGCGCACCTGCTGAAAGACATCAAACCCGCCGACCAGGCCCGGTCGACCTATGGCCGCAAACCGGTCGGCGATGGCGCATTTGAGCTCGTGGACTGGGCGCCGGGCGCGCGCATTACCCTGGCCCGGGCAAAGGCGCCCTTCGTACTGGCACCCGTCGAAAAGACCACCCAATTGACCTTCCTTATTGCCCGCGATGACGCGGCAGCGCTGGCCCTGGTTGCCGCCGGTGACGCCCAGCTCGGCCCGCTGATGGCCAGGACACTCGTCGAGCGAGCGCCGGGCGCTTCACTTACCCGGACTGTCGCAGGCCCGGCTCCGTTGTTTGAGCAGATTACGCTGAACGCCGAACGTCCGCCTTTGGATGAACCCAATGTGCGCCTGGCCGTGGCGCTTGCGTTGCAGGGCGCGCCCGAGGTACTGGCGGCCTCCGGCGGCCCACTAGAAGCGCCAATTCTTTTTAATCTTGAGGGTGGCGTGTTCCGCTCGAGCGCACCCCTCCCGGTGTCGCCTGACGCCGGCCTCGCTGCCGCCCGCGACGCACTCCGGTCAGGCGGCTGGTCATGCGCCAAGACACCCTGCGAGCGAGCCGTCACAACGACCAACCGGGCCGGTGCAGTGACTGCCGTGACGACGCGCACACTGCAATTCAGCTTGATCACCAACGAGCGCGAGCCGCGGACCCTGCTCACCCAGGCGATTCAGCGCCGGCTTGCCCAGGCGGGAATTGCCCTTGACGTCCAAATCGTGTTTGGCCTGGGGCCGGCGAGCCGGCTTTTCTGGCCGGCGGATCAGGGCGGAGTGCTGGCGAATCGCGCATTTGACGCGGCCCTCTATCAGCTCCCTTCAATTCGGCGTCTGTCGAGCGCCTTTGCCTGCGCCAGTATTCCAAACCCGAAGACGGGGGCGGACGGCGGAAATGTCGCCGGGCTGTGCGACCCCAAGCTGGATGCGCTCATCCGAACCGCCGAACAAGGCCCCGGCCTGCTCCGACCCGGCCAGCCCAATCCTGACGCTCAGGCCGCGATTGAGATGGCAAGCCGGGCCAATGTCATCGTCCCGCTATATGCCGCGCCGGTAGCCTATCCGAACCGGGGCGTCCGAGGCGTGCGCTTGTCCGGCTGGGGGATATTGACCTGGAATGCCTGGGAATGGGAGCGAATTTCGGCTCCCTGACCGGCGGAAAACGACGTCACTTTTCCCCCCGGGCGCGAAAGTGATAAAATGCCCTCAACCGACCTCCGTAGGTATCGTGGCAAGAGTGGGCAAAACCCGCTCTTGTTTGTTCTAGGGCCGTGGCGAATGCCGCGCGTCGGAAGAAATGCGTCAATATGAAAAGTGAATTCGCGCTCGCGTTGAACCAAGTCATGTCTGAGCGGAACCTTCCGCGGGACATCATCACTGAAGTGCTGGAGACAGCGCTCGTTCAGTCGTACCGCAAAAACGCCAACGTGATGAACAGCCAGAATGTGGCCGCTCACGTGGATGTCGATTCGGGCGATATGCGAATCTACGTGGAGAAGGAAGTCGTCGAAGGCGTCATGGATGATCGGACCGAGGTCACCCTCGAGGAAGCCCGGCGCGACAAAGCCGACGCCGAAATGGGCGAAGTGGTTTTGATCGATGTGACGACCAAGGACTTCGGCCGAATCGCCGCCCAGAACGCCAAGCAGATGATCGTGCAGAAACTGCGCGAGGCGGAGCGCGACTTTCAATTTAGCCAGTTTGCCGAACGCGAAGGCGAGCTCGTCAACGGGATCGTAACCTCGGTGACGCCGACGTCGCTGGTTGTGAATCTTGGCCGAGCCGAAGGTATTCTGTTGCGCAAAGAATGGATCCCGGGAGAGAAGTACGAGCCACAGCAGCGCCTTCGGGCCTATGTGACCGAAGTAAAGCGCAGCATCCGGGGCCCGCAGATTCTCCTGAGCCGTTCCAACAAGAACATGCTCCGCCGCCTGCTCGAGTATGAGGTTCCTGAAATTCAGAAGGGACAGGTTGAGATCAAGGCCATTGCCCGGGAACCAGGTTCCCGGTCAAAGGTCGCAGTCGCGGCGCTCCAGGAAGGCGTCGACCCGGTTGGCGCATGCGTCGGTCCTCGCGGGGCGCGCATTCAGGTGATTGTCAACGAACTCAAGAACGAAAAGATCGATGTCATCGAGTGGAACGCGGATCCGGCCGCATTTATCACCAAGGCGCTCGGCCCGGCCAAGGTGCTGTCCGTCCATCCCGTGCCCCAGACCGAAGGCAAGGATGCCAAGGCCGCTACCGTAATCGTTCCTGATGACCAGCTCTCATTGGCGATCGGGCGCGAAGGCCAGAACGCCCGCCTCGCGGCCCGCCTGACGCTGTGGCACATCGACATCAAGAGCACCACCGAGGCGCTCAGTGACGCCCTCGCCAAGCTCGACGCCAATATCGAAATGCTGGCCTGGGTGGGCCCGGACGTCGCCCAGTCAGTCCCCCTCGGCCAGGAACTGTTGCTGCGCCAGCGGGCAGTCGCCACCCCCTTGACGCCCGAAGATGGGCTCATGGTCAAGCGCATGATTGACGCCGTATACGCCTTTGAGGCAGCCGCCCGGGCCGCCGCAGCGGGAGCCGCGCCCGCTTCGCTTGAACCGCGCCAGGCGTCTGAAGCCGCGACCGCC
>JBKJQK010000297.1:0-9478 GCA_046594095.1 Anaerolineae bacterium
CTCGACAAAGTGCGTTGGATGAAATAGCGGGGCGCGATGTCTGAGTCCATGTTGCGCGAGGGCCTGGCGTTTCTGTATGGCCCGGAGGCCGGCGCTCGGGCGTATGCCGGAGCGCGCGAAAGGATTGACGCGTTTGTTCGTACCCGCGCCGCGCGTGAGCAAGCGCCGCTGTCCGAGCGCGATGCGATCCTGATCACCTACGGCGATATGCTCCGCGAGCCGGGCGTCGCGCCGCTGCGGACCTTGGCCCGCTTCGCCAATGCCCGGCTGCGGGGCGTGCTGAGCGGAATCCATGTATTGCCGTTCTACCCGTACACCAGCGACGATGGCTTCAGCGTCGTTGACTACCGGGCCATCAACCCGGCTCTAGGCGGGTGGGAGGACGTGGCCGCGCTGGGTGAGCGCTTCACGCTGATGTTCGACGCGGTCATCAACCACATCAGCGCGAGCAGCGGCTACTTCCAGGCCTTCCTGCGCGGCGACCCGGCCTGGCGCGATGCCGCCATCGTCGTCGACGACCCGGCCGACCCGCGCCTGGCGCTGGTCACCCGCCCGCGGGCGCTGCCGCTGCTCACCCCGTTTGAGACCAGCGAGGGCGTCAAGCACGTGTGGACGACCTTCAGCGCGGACCAGATCGACCTGAACTACGCCAGCCCGGCTGTCCTGCTCGAGGTCCTGGATGTGTTGCTCGAGTACGTTCGGCGCGGCGCCCGGCTGATCCGCCTGGACGCCATCGCCTTCATGTGGAAAACGCTTGGCACGCCATGCGTGCATCTGCCCCAGACCCACCGGATCATTCAGATCCTGCGCGCGGCCCTGGATGAGGCCGCGCCTGGGACCGTGTTGATCACCGAGACCAACGTCCCGCACGCCGACAACGTGAGCTACTTTGGCGACGGCGCGAACGAGGCCCAGTTGGTCTACAACTTTGCACTGCCGCCGCTGGTCGTCCACGCGTTCCGCAACGGCGATGCGAGCGCGCTCACCCGCTGGGCGGCCGGGCTGAGCCTGCCCTCGGGGCAGACCACCTTCTTCAACTTCCTGGCCTCGCACGACGGGATCGGCCTGAATCCGGCCCGCGGGATACTGAATGAGGATGAGGTCCTGGCGTTGGCCGATGGCACCCGGGCGCGGGGCGGGTATGTGAGCGACAAGGCCCTGCCCGATGGCAGCCGCAGCCCGTACGAGATGAACATTAACTTCCTGGACGCCATCGCGGCTGAGCCATCCGCAAGCCAGCAAGCGCAGCATGCCTCGGAGGCTCAGTTGGCCGATCGGATGATTGCCGCGCATTCGATTATGCTGGCCCTGCAGGGCGTGCCGGGTATCTACTTCCACAGCCTGTTTGGCTCGCGCGGGTGGCCGGATGGCGTGGTCCAACTTGGCCACAACCGGGCCGTCAATCGCCAGAAGCTTGAGTTGGCTTCGCTCGAGGCCGAGCTTGAATATCCGGGCGGTTTGCGCCGGCGGATTTTCGACGGCCTGAGCGCGTTGCTGCGCGCCCGGGCGGGCCACCCCGCCTTTGATCCGTTTGGCGCGCAGGTGGTGCTTGACCTCGGCCCGGCCGTCTTCGCCCTCCTCCGCGGGGAACCTGGCCAGCCGCAAGTGATCTGCGTGACGAATGTCACCGCCGCGCCGCAATCCATTCCGGCCCCGGCCATCGCCGGGACCGTTGACTTTACGACTGGCGCGGCGCTCGATCTTGCCGGAGGCGCCCTGCGCCTGCGCCCGTATCAAGTTGTCTGGGCGGCCTGAGCGCACGGACCCTTACCGATCATGATCTCTGAAGCGCTTCTCGCCCGGGTCCGCGGCTTGTTGCAGGGCAACGACACCGGGGTCTTCATCAAGCCGTCGCCCGGGCAATATCCGCACCAGTGGAACTGGGACAGCGCCGTCATCGCCCTGGGGCTGAGCCACTTCGACCCGGCCCGGGCCTGGGCCGAGGTTGAGTCGTTGCTGGCCGCGCAGTGGCGCGACGGAATGGTCCCGCACATCATCTACCCCCACGGCCCGAGCGATTACTTCCCGCCGCCGGACTTCTGGCGGACGGCCGGGCTGGCCCGGGCCGGGGACGTTCCCTCGAGCGCGCTCACCCAGCCGCCGATCCTGGCGACCGTTGTGCGGCAGTTACTCGAGCGACCGTCGACGGCCGGCCTCGAACCGGCGACGCTTCGCCGGCACTACGACCGGATGCTGTCCTGGCACCGCTGGCTGCACGTCACCCGGGCCGTCGACGACACCGGGCTGCCGTGCTTGATTCATCCGTGGGAGAGCGGGGCCGACAATTCGCCGCGCTGGCAGGCCATCCTGGATGGCATCACCCCGGTGGATCTGCCGCCCTACAAGCGCCGCGACACAGTGCACGTGAAGGCCGACGAGCGCCCGCGCCCGGCCGACTACGAGCGCTTTGTCCACCTGATCGACCTGGGCCGCCGGATGGGCTGGGAGCCGGCCGCGCTGCTCGCCCGGATGCCGTTCCTGGTCCAGGACCTGCTGTTCATCTCGATCCTGCACCGGGCGGACGAGGACCTGCGCTGGCTGGGCGCCCGGCTGGGCGTGGACACCGCCGAGATCGACGGCTGGCGGGAACGCGCAACGGCGGTCTTCAACGATCGATTCTGGGATGAAGCGCGCGGGCTGTATTTCGACTATGACGCCCGGGCCGGGAAGCAGATCCCGATCGCCTCGTTCGCTGCGTTTGCCCCGCTGTTTGCCGGGCTGGCGACGTCGGAACAGGCCGGGCGGCTGGTCCGCGAGCATCTGCTGAACCCGGCCGAGTTCGCTCCGGGCGGAGCGCTGAAGTTCGGCATTCCGACGATCGCCGCGGACGAGCCGCTGTTCGGGCCGCGCCGCTACTGGTGCGGGCCGGTGTGGGTGATCATCAACTGGATTTTGGGACAGGGTCTGCGGCGCTATGGCTACGTCGAGATCGCGGACAGGCTGGCCGCCGATACGCTGGCGCTGGTGGAGGCGCGGGGTTTTCACGAGTACTACGACCCGCGCGACGGCTCGCCGTGCGGGGCAGCCGATTTCTCGTGGAGCGCGGCCCTGGCGCTGGAGCTGGCGGCGGGTTTGTAGGGTCTCGCCGCGCCGGTCCCTGAGCGGCGTGGCAATCCACGCCAGTCGAAAGGCCGGCGCTACTTGCCGGGTCATGCTGAGCGCGCCCCTTGACCGTACTCGCGGGCCACCGCGCCGGCGCGAACCGCGATGTCATGCCTGCCCTTCGGCCGGGGCGGTACGATACTCAGCATGACACGGGCCGCGCCCCCAACTCCTAACCCCCCTCCGCCCCCAGCCCTCGCAGGAGCGCCTCAACCAGCCGGCGGAAGCTCTCGTCGCAGTCGAGCGGCAGGCCAAACCCGCCCGCGATCTCAAGGGTGGCGAACCCGTGCGCGGCCGCCCGCAATCCGCGCGCGGCGTGCAGGGCCTCCTCGCCGCGCAGGCCAAACCCGGCGATGACGGCCACTACAACGTCCAGTACCCGCGCCTCGGCCCGCGCCAGCTCGGCGTCGACCACCGTGTGCGCCCCGGAGGCCCGCAGGCTGAGCGAATACACGCCCGGGTTGGCCTTGACGTGGGCGCGATAGGCGTTGGCCAGCGCCAGCATCGCCTCAGCCCCGGATTTGCCGATGGCAGCTTGAGTCAAGCGCTCCGCCAGCAGGCGCAGGTTGAGCAGCCCCAGCTCGCGCTGCAGTTCGGGCAGGCCGTTGACGTGGTTGTAGAGCGAGGGCGACTGCACGCCGAACAGCCCCGCCAGGCGGCTGAACGAGAGGGCCTGCGGACCCTCGGCGTTGATCAGGTTGGCGGCGGCCGTGACCAGGCCCGCCTTGTCGAGCATTGCGCGTCGCGCCATCCTGACCTCAGCTTGCGCGGGCGGCGAGCCCCCGCAGGAACGACACGATGATCGGCCCAGCGACGTCGGGCATCTCGGCGTGCGGATAGTGGCCGGCTCCGTCGATCATGTGTTTCTCGGCGTGGAGGCTGTCGGCCAGCCAGCCGGCCTCGGCGGCCGGATCCTTGAAGTCAGGATCCTTGCTGCCCATCACGACCAGCGCCGGCGCAGTCACCCGCCCGACCCGCTCAGCTGATGCGCCCTTCGAGGCGGCCAGCATACGCTGGAGCGCCTCCATCCGGCCCGGCTGGGCGAGGTTGGCGCACAACGTCCGGATGTACTCCGCGAAGTCGGCCGGCTTGCGGCTTGGATAAAGGTTCTTGTAGTACATCGTCCACATCGCCGGACCCCACGGCCGGGCGAACATCACGCCATTCAGCAGGCGCATCATCGCCGAGGTCTCACCCCGGACGAACGGGCCGATCAGAACCAGGCCGGCGACGCGGGCGGGCGCTTCGGCCGCCGCCCAGACCGCCGCGCCGGCGCTCATCGAGTTCCCGATCAGGAGGGCCGGTCCGGCTGCGAGGTGGTCGATCAGGGCGAGCAGGTCCGCCCCGACCCCGGCGACGGAGAAGTCGTCCCAGCGCGTGCTGGTCTCGCCGTGCCCGCGCACGTCGAGGGTGATGACCCGGTAGCCGGCGTCGACGAGCTGCGCGGCAAGAAAGCGGTATTCGGCGCGCAGGTCGCCCATTGAGGGCGAGCAGATGACGAGCGGCCCGCTGCCGGCGTCGTCATAGGCGAGGGTCGAGCCGTAGTGGGTGAGGGTGTGGGTGGTCATGTGTGTTTCCAAAACTAATCTGTGTAGCAGAATAACTAATCTGATTAGTTTTGTCAAGAGGCAATTGAAAGCTACACTCCCCGCCATGAACAGAAAGCAAATCTACATCGTTGATCAAGTCCTGGCGGGCGCGGACGCGCTGGCCGCCTCGGTGCGGCTGGTCGCGCCGGACGAGCTGTGGTTCCGGCCCGCGCCGGCCGAGTGGCACATCCACGAGGTCGTCGCGCACCTGCTCCAGACCCACCGCGATCGCTTTGTCCCCTGCATCACCCTGGCTCTGCGCGAGCCCGGCGCGGCGATCGCGCTGTTTGACCCGATCGCTCACATGGCCGCCCACTACAACGCCGATGCCACACTCAAGGGCATGCTGTCTGAGTTCCGGGCCGAGTGCGCAAAGATCGGCAAGCTCGTTGCCGGGGCGAAGCCGGCCGACATGAACAAGACGATCGCCCACCCGCGGATGGGCAACGTCAGCGTCGAATGGTGGGCGTTGCACGCCTATGGTCACACCCACACCCACATCGCCCAGATCCTGGACAACCGCTGCGAGTGGTTGCGGGTATCGGGCGAGCGTTGACAGAAGAAGGGGAGCAAGGAAGAGTTCAATTTCTTCGTTTCTCCCCTTCTTCTGCCAGATGACCCAACCGGCTCGGCATGGGAAGCCTCAACAAACGACATTAATGCTTTCCGAGCGACTTTCGGTTGAACGCGACGATGTTTGGCGAGACGATTCATTGGCGTCGCCCAACGTTGGCTGCGCGGCGTACGGTTGTCGTCATCCCCGCGAACGCGGGGATCCATACGTTATGCGGGCGTGGTTTCGCGCGGTGATTACAGGATTCTCCCTGCGCTACTTGTGGATCCCGGCGAAAGCCGGGATGACGGTACAGATTGCATATGCCGGGCTGGCGGGCGATGTAGGCTTCGCCGGGATGACGTTCCCTGGACGAACGTGTCCGGTAATTACGTTGGCGCCGGCACCTCGAACGTGCCTTTACTGTAACTTCACGATCCTCCGCTGGGCGGCCTTGACCACCGCCCGGGTGCGGTCGTTGGCATGCAGCCTGGCCATGATCACACTGACGTAGTTGCGGACCGTGCCCTCGGTCAGAAACAGCCGGGCGGCGATGTCCTTGTTGCTCAACCCTTCGGCCAGGAGCCGCCGCACGCTCATCTCGCGAAGCCCGAAGACATCCTCGCCGGCCCGGGCGGCGTCGAAGCCCACCTCGTCGTCGTGGATGCTCAGCAAGAGCGCCGCGCCGGTGGCGTCCAGCGAGGTTGAGATGCGATGGAACATTTTTCTCCTGGGGACGAACCCGTTTTGTGGGTTCGATCCTCAGAAGATGCTATGAAATCGCTCGCCGTGGGGATAGCCGACCGGGGCCTTCCAGGCCCCAGTCGCGGTCTAAACCGGATTACTTTCTCTGAGAGCGCTCTCTAAATGGGTGATCGTGTCCGCCGCCCCTTGACAGCGGCAAGCGCTTGGGCGTAGAATTGGAAACGTTTCCAATTAGTTCCATTTGTTCCAGTCGGTAACGGCGCGTCCTCTGGCTCCGGGCCGGGTGGCGTGAAGCGCGCGGGGTTTGTTGCCCGAGCGTCGCAAAAGGGCGTGCTCGTAATGGCAGTCACGATTCGGGATGTGGCAGAGAAAGCCGGGGTTGGCGTCGGCACCGTGTCGCGCACCCTCAATGGCGCCGCGCATGTCCGCGCCGGAACCCGGGCGCGGATCGAGGCGGCCATGCGCGAGCTTGGTTTCCAGCCCAACCCACACGCCAGCAATCTCAAGCGCGCCACGGCGACCACGATCGGCTTCTTCTTCTCTTCCTCGCACCACCGCCCGTTGTCCGACCCCTTCTTCAGCACGCTCATGTCCGGTCTGGCCGACGAGGCCACCGCGCAGGGCTACGACCTGCTTGTCGCCAGCGCGCCCGCCGATGGCGGCGAGCTCGAGAAGCTTGAGCGTTTTGTCGCCGGCGGGCGGGTGAGCGGCGTCATCCTCACCGACACACGGATCAATGATGCGCGGGTGGAGTTTTTGCGCAAGAACGACACGCCCTTTGTCGCCTTTGGGCGGGTCAAGCCGGCTTCCGCCGCGCCGTGTATCGACGTCGATGGCCGCCTGGGGGTCGAGACTGCCGTCAAGCACCTGTTCGCCCGAGGGCATACCGCCATCGGGCTGATCGGTCTGCCCGATGACCTCACCTGCGCCGCCGACCGGGTCGAGGGCTATCGCCTCGGTTACGCCCACGCCCGGCGCAAGGTCGACGAGCACGCGATCGTGATGGGGTGCCTGACCGAGTCCGACGGCAGCCGCGCCACCGAGGCGCTGCTCAGCCTGCCCAAACCGCCCACCGCCATCATCGCCTGTTCAGATGTCCTCGCCCTGGGCGCGCTGCGCGCCATCCATCAGCGCGGGCTGGAAGTCGGCCGCGATCTCGCCCTGGTCGGTTTTGACGACATTCCGCTGGCTGCCCACACCTCGCCGCCTCTGACCACCCTCCACCAGCCGATCTATGAGATCGCCACCGATCTGGTCCGGATGCTGATCAAGCGGATCAATGGCGAGCCCGTCGCCCGCAAAGTCATCAAGCCTGAACTCATCGAGCGCGAATCCACCGCCCGGCCGGCAGGATCGTTCAGAGGTTCCCCGTGAATGCGCTGCCCGAGCCCATCCTCGATGCCCGCCCCGAGTTTGTCGCGCTCTACCATGCCGCCTGGGACATCGCTCAGCGCAAGGTCAAGCGAGGCACGCCCGAAAACGGCCTCGCGCCTGAATTTATGGGCGAGGCCTTCAGCAATCACCTGTTCCAGTGGGACACCTGCCTGATGGCGTTGTTTGCCCGGCACGCGCCCGACTATCTGCCGGCCTATCCGGCGCTCGACAACTTCTACAACCGCCAGCACGCGGACGGCTTTATTTGCCGGGAGCTGATCGAGAAAGACGGCTCGGATTACTTCGACAAGGAAAGCGACCAGAGTATCAATCCACCGTTGTTCGCCTGGGCCGAGCTTGGCTTCGCCCAGGTCACCGGCGATCTCGCCCACGCCCGCCTTGCGCTCCCGATCCTGGTCCGCTACTTCGTCTGGCTTAAGGCCAACCGCCGCAACCGGACCGGACTTTACTGGCAGAGCAACCTTGGCAGCGGGATGGACAACAGCCCGCGCGACGCGGAGGGCTGGGTGGATCTGACCGCGCAACAGGCGCATGCGGCCGAGTGCATCGCGGTTATGGCAAGCCGGCTCGGCGAAATGGATCTGGCCCGCCGCTTTCGGCGCGAGCGAAGCGCCATCCTGCGCACGCTGAATGAACGTTGCTGGAGCGAAGCGGATGGCTTCTACTGGGACATCTTCCCCAGCGGCCGGCACAGTCTGCAGAAGACGGTGGCCGCGTTCTGGCCGATGCTGGCCGGCGCGCCCGATCCCGGCCAGGCCGCCGCCCTGGTTGCTCACCTGACCCATCCGCGCGAGTTCGGCCGTCCGCATCTCTTCCCGGCTCTGGCCGCCGATCATCAGGCTTACGAGGCGCGCGGCTTCTACTGGCTGGGCGGGGTCTGGTCGCCCACCAACTATATGATCGCCAAAGGCCTCGAGCGCTATGGCTACGATGGTCTGGCTCGGTCCGCCAGCGAGAACCACCTCACCCACGTTCACAAGGTCTGGGAGGACACCGGCACAATCTGGGAGAACTACGCGCCGGAATTCTCGGAGCGGGGCGAGAAGGCCCGGCCTGATTTTGTGGGCTGGGGCGGGCTTGGGCCGATTGCGCTCCTGATCGAGACCGTGATCGGCATCCGCCAGGATGCGCTCGCCGGCACGATCACCTGGAATCTGCGCAGCCCAGGCGAACGCTACGGCGCGCGCGGTTTGCGCTTTGGCGCGGGGCTCGTCGACCTCGTCGCCGAGGGTGGACAACTGAGGATCGAATCGCCCGCGCCGTTCACCCTCATCGCCCTGCGCGATGGCGCGCGCCAGGTTTACCCGATCAAGGCTGGCGTGACCGTTCTCGACACTGAAGGCCAACCCGCATGATTCAGACCCTCGAGTTCGGCCCGATCACGATGCGCGCCGCGCTGCCGGCTGACCGCCCTTACGTCATTGCCGGGCCGCGGATGTACGCGATCGGGATGATGAGCGGCGCGCCACCCCGGGTCGGCGACGAGCATCTGATTGGCGAAATGGGCGGGCTGTGGGCTCATCCCATCAAAGCCTTGAACGCGTGGAAGTTCGATATCGAAATTCCTGGCGCGGAAGAAGCGGTTGACTCGTTTGAGGGCGCCTTCTGGAAGGTCAGCCGAATCCGCCACGCCGGCGGGCTGCGGATTAGCGAGACCGAGTGGGTGGCCGAAGACGAACCCGTCCTCTTCGTTGAGATCGACGTCGTCAACACGTCCGATGAGGAGGTGGTCGCGCATGCCGCCTTCGACGCAACACCTTGTCTGAAGCCGTGCTGGATGAGCCCGATGCTCGATGGCGATGACACGGTCACCCGCGACTCGCGCAGCATCCGCGCCGCCGACGCGCTTCATCCCGGGTGGGGGGTGGCTGTTATCGCGGACGGCGACCTGGCCCAGACCCTGCGCCTCGCTCCCGGCGAGGCCTTTCGCCTGAACGTCGCCGTGGCGGCTGTCCTCGAGGGCGGCCCAGACGCGGCCGAAGGCCTGGCCGCGCTCCTCCTTCACCAGCGCGAGGACCGCCGCGTGCGCAAGGAAAACGCCTATCTCGACGTCCTGGATCGCGGGCTGGCGACCTCGGATCGTCATCTTCGAGATGCGCATTTGTGCGCCCTGCTCAACATCAAGCTGCTCGAG
>JBKJQK010000444.1:0-11287 GCA_046594095.1 Anaerolineae bacterium
GCCACGACCGCCACCGGCGCAAGCGCCACGCCCCGATAGGCCTTGTTGGTGCCTGCAGCCGAGAGCAACACCGGCGTGCCGTTTTGGGCCGCGTTGTAGCCACTTGTATCTGTGATCACGACGAGTTCGCCACCCCCGGTCGCGCCAGATCCGCCCTTGCGTGTGGCAAACAATGTGACAGTGGTGCCGGAAACGATTCCGGTGACTCCCCGGTACGAATCCGCGCCGTTGCCAGTGGTGCTCTTCGAGATCCAGGTGCCGCTGTTCAACGACCACTTGATTAGGCCAGTTCCATCGTCAGCAACATAGGCAGTATCAAGACCCGGCTCGGAGGGACTCAGGTCAGCCATGAACACAGCATACGGACTGCCCGTTGTCAGTGTGCCCGAAAGATTCGTGGCGGTCTGGCCAGCGGTGGTGGGCAGCCCAACACCCACGGTCATGACTTTCGTGGTACCCGAGCCACTTGTCAGGTAGAGCTGGCCACCTGCGATGAAGACCTGCCTCACACTCGTCGGAGAGGTCGCCAATTGTGTTGACGTGTTTGCGCCCAGGATCGCATAGCGAATTCCGCCAACACCACCGCCGGTCCAGAATGCGGTCCCATCGACGCTCGCGACCGAGCGCGGATTGAGAGTGGAGCTACCCGATGTAGCCGGATCTGTGAGCGCCGTTGTCGAGTTGATGTCGCCCGAGGATCCAACCCTCGCGATCGTCCTGCTTAACACCGTTGACTGCGTGGAAGCAACACTTGCCGTCCCTGGATCGGCATCATAGCCAGTCAGAACCAAGAAAGCGCCGTCGGTTGAGCGCGTGAGCAAACACTCGGAAGTCGCCGACCCAGATGCCACGAGACGACGATTTGCTCCGCTTATGGCCGTCGGCAACGTATAGCTGTGGACAAACGTGCCGCTAGGTGTGAACTCGTCAAGGAAGACGGCGGCGCCGGAGCTACCTAACACCGCCACCCCATCGCCCACCCGACACACCACGACGTTTCCAGGCGTGAACCCGGAGAACGGCGTCGCGGTCGCCGTCGCCGTTGCTGTAGGCGTAGCGGTCGCCGTCGGGGTTGCCGTAGGCGTAGCCGTCGCGGACGCGGTCGCCGTAGCGGTTGACGTCGCCGTGGGCGTTGCGGTTGGCGTAACCGTCGGCGTCGCCGTTGACGTCGCCGTTGGCGTGTCGGTCGACGTGGCCGTGGGCGTGTCGGTCGGTGTCGCGGTTGGCGTGTCGGTCGGTGTCGCGGTTGGCGGGACAGGCGTGTCCGTGGCAGTTGCAGTGGCCGTCGCCGTCGGCGGTGGCGGGCACGGAATTGTTGGGCCATCGATCTGGCCGCGAATCTCGCCGCCCGGGAAGGAGGTCGAATGGATGTTGAAGTAGGCCCCGCCGGCCATGACACCCGCCAACTGCGGCCCCGTTAGCGAAAGAATGCCCACTTTCGGGCTGCCCAGAGCCAGGGCAAACAGTACCCCGGCCGACGCGCCACGCGCGGCAAAGCCGTGGATGTGGGCGGCGGTCTCGGGGGCCACCAATCCGCCGAAAGTGATGTTGTAGGTCAGAGTACTTGTGCTCGAATCGACGTCGACAAAACCCGCACCCGCGCCCGGGCTGCCGGTTGGCGGCGTTTCCTGGAGGCCGTCGAGACCAATCGTATAGCGCACGCACAACGGAACGGGAGTCGGTGTCGGTGTCACGGTGGGTGTCGGCGTGTCCGTTGGCGTGGCTGTAGCGGTTGGCGTTGCAGTCGGCGTGTCGGTCGGAGGCACGGGTGTATCGGTCGGGGTCGCCGTCGGCGTATTGGTCGGCAGGGGCGTCTCGGTGGCGGTCGGCGTGCCGGTAGGCGTGTCCGTCGGAAGCGGCGTGGGCGTGTTAGTCGGCGGAACGGGCGTCTCGGTCGGTGTTGCCGTCGGAGTGGGCGTCGGAACACCGCACGCGCCGCCGCCTTGCACCACGATGTCGTCGATGCCGATCCACTCATCGCTGCCAACGGCATTCGTCGTCATCCAACGCAGCTCGACCAGCGCCTGATTCTCCATCGTAACGGGGAGAGCCACAGATTGGGTGAGCGCCTGCGTCGCGCCTCCAATCGTCGCATCCGAGATGTATCCGGCGGGAATGTTGGTGAACAGCCCGCTGTCTCCCACGCGATATTGCAGCGCGAGCTGTTGCTGGGCATTGTCCACCCCGCTCTCCAGGTCGCGGACCACATAGCTGGCTGTCAGCGCGGTGCAACCGAGCGTGTTCAGATGCAGGAGCAGATATGGCGCGTCTGCGGTGCCGGAGCCGGCCAGTGCGACGACAGGATTGGCCAAATGGAATTCCGTGACGCCACCGGTCGAAAACCCATTTGGATCGGTCTGGTTCGCATTGACATCGAGGACCTTTGTGGCGCCCTCGCCCAGGAGGACCTGTGGGTCAACGCCGGTCGTCGTCGTGATGTCATCGCCCCGATAGCCACAGAGGCCCGGCACGCCCGACCAAACGTCGTTGGTCGTGATCAAGCCGATATTTGTCCAGTTCTGGCTGAATGGCAGCGGTTGAAAGGCTGAGCAGGGTGTTGGCGTCGCGGTCGGCGTCGGGGTGTTCGTCGGAGTGTTCGTCGCCGTCGCCGTCGGAGTCGCCGTCGCGGTGGCCGTTTCCGTCGCGGTCGGCGTCGGGGTCGGCGCCGCGTAAGAGACAAAGGTGTTCCAGTCGCCGGCCGCCAGGGTCACTGGATTCACTCCGATATTCCCGCCGGTAACCGTGCTCGGCGCAACGCCGTGGAATTCGTCCGAGCGATAGGCATTCCCCGAGTTGAGATACGTGACGATGTACTTGAACGACGCGCCCGGCGCGATGCCGAGGTTCGCCAGGGTGATCCCGTCCCATTCCATCGCCGCGGCAGCACCCGCGGGATTTTGGGCGAGGGTAGCCACGTAGGTGAGCGAACCACTCGCTCCAATGTTCAGCTGCCACAGAGCGGCAAACGTGCCGCTAAAGGCAACCGCATAGTCCGCCGCAAAGCCGGGCGCAAACGTGATGTCCGAACGGCCGGATGCCTGGCCCATTGCGGAGATGGCGGCGCGATGCGGGTCCGAATTGTCGCCGAACGCCGTCGTGTCTGTGAATCCACCCGGCGTTGAGTCGATATACATCACGGCGTAGTCGTTCAACCCGCCGCCACCCGTCGTCAGGCCAAGATTCAGCGCGCCAGCGCTGCTCGAATCGATGTGAATCTTCGAGCTCGAGCCGACGACATTTCCAAACCCGCTGTTGATGCCACAGCTAAACCCGACATACTCACCCACCCCGATGTTGCCATCGCGGGTTGCGGTGGCCGCCGTCGTGTCGGTGATCGTCATGGGGCCATAACAGATCGGCACAGGCGTACTGGTCGGGGTCGGGGTCGCCGTCGGGGGCGTTGTTGCGGTCGGAGTGGGCGTGGGTGTGCTCGGCGTGAAGCGTAGCCCGATGACCACCGGATCATGGTCAGACGAGCGGAATTGATCCGACCCGTAAAAGATGTTGACCTGATTGGCGGTCTTGAACTCCGTGTTGTAGTCCAAAATCACCGGCTCGTCGCTGTTGATGTGCCATTCGCTCAACCCGGTCAAATACGGCAGAATGCTGGCTGAGCCGAGGCCGTGATCGAGGTATCCGAACTGGGCATCGAATTGATAGCCATAACCATCACGCCCCACGAACGTGTTGATCAGATCGGCGTAACCCGCGGCCTTGATCGCCGTAATCGGGTCTTCCTTCGCGTAGCTGTTGAGGTCGCCGATGATGAGGGTGTCCGGATCGCCAGTCCCGGTCGGGTTGGTCGCGAGCCAGGCTAGAAGCGTGTTGGCCGCGTTTGTGCGCACGACGTTGCAGTTGCCCTGACCGTCACCCGCGTCCGGTACCGTGCAGGCGCTGCCCTTGCTCTTGAAGTGGTTGACCACCACAATGAACTTCTCGCCCGATCCATTGTCCTGGAAGGCCTGAGCCAATGCCGGCCGGCTGCGCGGCGAGGCATCGCCGCCGTTGACAAACGCGACTGTGTTGAGCGCCGCGGTTGTGCCCACAGGGGTTACTCGGCCAGGCTTGTAGTAGAACCCGTTCTTGATGGCATCCGCGCCCATGGAGTTCACGCCATTCGTGATGTCGGGGTTGATGAAGGTGTAAGTCCCGGATCCGGCCACGGCATTCAGTTTATCCGCAAGGAACTGCATCGCGCTGAGCGGCCCATATCCGTCGTTCTCCATCTCCATGAAACCGATCACGTCGGCGCCCGATCCGGTCAGGTTGGCCACCGTCTTTGGCCACTGGCGGGCAAACTCGGCCGCATTGTTGGCGCCACGGCACGTGTTGTCCGTCCCCACCGTCCCGCAGGCGGTGCCCGTATCGTTCATGAAGTTCAGCAGGTTTGCGCTCGCAACGATCAGCGTCGTCGTCGGCGGCAACGGCGGCGCGCCCGGCCGCGGATTTGGAGCCGCGAAGAAGTACGGCGCCGCGATCGGGCGCACCCGATAGGCATTCGGGCTGGCGGCCACGCCGCCCCATCCATACGTCATCACGCCAATTACGTTGGTCGTTGTATAGCCCGTTCGCAACGTATTCGTAAAGTCGAGGGACGCCGATCCACCGCCGAAGACCTCCGGATCCGGGTTCTGGCTGTTCAAGTTGTCGTCAATGTAGAGCAGGTTCAACAAATTGGCGGCTTGAAGGGCAATCGCCGGCGCGCCGGGGGTGATGACGTTGGTCGGGTTGAACAGGCGTCCACCGCTTGACACGCGAACCGCCCCAAACCGCCCAAGCGGGAAGTTGTCGGTCACGGTCAAGTCCTGGGGCAATCGAACCAGCATGCTCTCATAGCGTTCAGGATAGGCCGCGTTCGGGAATGGCAGGGTAACGTCAACCGGCGTCGGCAGACTCCCAGGGCCGCAGATCTGAAGCCCCGTGTAATTCGAAATCTGCGTTTGTCCTGAGAACTCGGTCGCAAGGCCGGTGATGCTGACCAACTGACCGGCCGAGACTTGATCGGTTGTTGTGAAAAAGTCAAAGACGAAGATTCCGTCGGACGTCAGCGGGTCGCCATCCCCCTCGTCCTGGACATACCAGCCCCGAAGGTTGGGCGATGCGCCTTCGTAGTCACCAATCACGACGCCGCGAATGCTGACGATCGTGCCGCTGAGCGGCGAGGTCTCGCCCGTGCCCTGGACCTGGCCGATGAGGGTCACCGGGCCGGCGCAAAAGGGCGGCAGCGTCGCCGTCGCGGTCGCGGTGGGAGTCGGCGTTGACGTTGGCGGCACAAGGGTTTCGGTCGGGGTTGCGGTGGGGGTTGAAGTGGGCGTCGGCGTGCCCAAACAAGCGCCGGGCGTCCCGTCAATCTGGCCTCGGATTTCTCCGCCACCAAACGCGGACGAATGGATGTTGAAATAGGCGAGGCCGGCAAGGATGCTCGCCTGGTCAGGTTCGGTGAACGTCCATGTGCCCACCTTCGGGGAGCCGAGCGCCAACCCGGTCTTTACGCCGGCCGAGGTCCCGCGCGGCGCAAATCCATGGATGTGAGCGAGGGTCTCAGTCCCTGACAGGTTGTTGAACGAAATGGCGTAATACAACACATTTGCGGCCGTGTCAACTTCGACAAAACCACTTCCAGTCGCCGGGCTGGCGTTCGCCGGGAACTCCTGCGCGCCATCCAGAGTGATGCTGTAGCGCACGCACAACGGGATGGAAGTTGCGGTCGGCGTCGCAGTTACGGTCGGTGTGTCTGTGGGTGTATTGGTCGGCGTAGCCGTGGCCGTCGGCGTACAGGTCGCCTGAGGCGTGGGGGTCGGCGCCGGTGTGCCGACCGCGCCACCGTAGAGCATCGGCAGGTAATATACGTGGGTGTAGACCGGGGGCTCGCAACCGAGTGGCACACCTCTGGCGGGCGCATCGGCCACGACGGCCGCAACGGCATCCGCCACTGCCGCTTCGGGCGCCGCGGCGGCCACAACCGGGAGCTCGACCGCGGGCGCAAACCGGGAGACAATTGCCGAGGCCGACGTCGGGGCGAATAGGATGAGCGAACTGGCGAGGACGGCCCGGAGGATTTTAGAAATACGAGTGTTTGTGATTGTCATTTGAGATCCAGTTGTCCTCCGCCCCGCAAATCGGGACAGAAACCGTCGCGAACGCGCTTGATCTTGGCAGCCACGCCCCGGCCGTGTTCAACTGCTCGGAGTTTGGGGCGACGCCGGCGCCCGTGAGGACACGCAACCCTTGATGTCGAACGGACCGGTTGCTTATCTGCCGCTCATATTGTAAACCGCGTTTGTTAACCTTTTGGCGATACGGGCTGGTCGCGCTGCGACGCCCCGCCACATCCGGGTCGGATGTGGCTTTCAGCCCCGAACACCTGTTCTACAATAGCCCACCCTCATGCCGATCAACGCGAATCTCCTGCGCCCTCAGATCGAGGCCGCGGCCGAACGGGCCGCGTTGGCCATTCCGGACCGGGACAGACGCCTCGAACGCCTGGCCAGGCCGTTCAGGCCGGGCTCCGATTCGGCCGCGTTTGTGGCAGCTTGCCTGACGGCGGCCACCGCCTCGAAGTCCGAGCGCTTCGCCGGAGCGCTCTTCAATGTCGGCGAGGACGTAGCCGGGGCCTTTGCGTGTGGCGGCCCGGACCGCGAGCCGCCAGAATACGCCCTGCTGGCGACGGATGGCTCGCAGATCATGCCCGACCGGCACAAACCACTCACCTGGGCGCTTGCCCGGGCCGCGGCCGTCTGCATCGTCTATGGCGGCTCACGCGGGCCGGCCGAATCCAGCCTTGCTGGCGCGCCGCTCCTGCGCTTCTTGCCCGAGGACGAGCTTGAGGTTGCCGGCCGCGACGGCGGGCTCCTGTCCGCTGCTGAGATCAATGCCGAGCGCGACTTGCTCGAGCGCGAGCTCATGGCTGAACGGTGCGCGGCGTGCCGGGCCTTGGGCCTCAGGCCGATCGCGCTTTCGGATGGCTCGCTGGTCCCGTTCGGCCTGCTCAATGAGCTGGCCTGGCGCGGTCAGGGCGACAAGCGCGCCTACGTCATGCTCGGCCGTCTGATGGCGGCCCTCGATCGGATGCGCGATGCCGGGGCGCTCGTGGCCGGTTATATCGAACGGCCCAATAGCGCAGGCGCCGTTCACGCCGCTGCGACGGTGATCGCGGCCGGCGGCGATGACGTACATGCCCTGAGCTCGGGGCTGCATGATCGGGATCTTTTTGCGAAGTTGCTCAGTCCCGGCCAGCGCGGCGCCCTCTTCGACCCGAACTGGACCGTCAACGGGCCGGCCCATCTCGGACGGGAGGGTCACGCCATGCGGGCGGCCTACGCCTATCTCGCCATTGGCCCGGCCCGGCCCAATATCATCCGGATCGAGGTGCCCGAATGGTGCGCCGACCCCGAAAGTGTTGCCGCGCTCACGGCGGTGATCACCCGCCAGGCGCGTCTGGGCGCCGGCTATCCGTTTATTCTGAAGGCCGCCCATGAAGAGGCCGTCCTCACCCGTCAGGATCAGGCCGAACTAGACTCGGCCCTCGAAAGCGCCATGCAGCGCCACGGCATCCGGCTGACTGCGTCGCGCAAACAGGGCGCCAAGGAGATGGAATGACCCCCACCCCGCCACCGCTGATTGGCCGCGTGCGGCATGCCCGCGTCCCCGAGTTTGTGTTTGGGACGCGCCTGCCTGAGAGCGCGGCGCCCCGCTTTGGCTCGTTGGTGCGCACGAGGCTCCGCGCGCTGGACGTGACCGTGTATGGCCTGGTCTACGACATCGAGGTCAACGCCGACGACGCGGGCACAACCCGGTTGCTTTCGGTGGCGGATGACCTGCGGGACGAGGAGGTCGAATGGGAGCGCAATCGACTCATCCCGCTGGACGTGAGCGTGCTGTGCGTGGGATATCGCGACGCATCCGGCCTGCTCCGCCAGTCTCTGCCGCCCCAGCCGCCCATCGCCCTGGACGCCATCCACATCTGCGACGACGCCGACGTGCGCGATTTCCACAGCCAGCTTGCCTACTTCCGGCTGGTCCTCGATGCGCGCAATGCGCCCGCGGACGAGGTGCTGGCCGCGTCCATCCGGTATGCGGCCGAAGTCATGACCGGTGACCGGCGCGCCTTCATCCTGGGCTGCGGTCGCGAACTTGCCCGCCTGCTAGCCGGCGACTCGGCCCGGCTTGAACAGATTCTGAGGAGGCTGCAATGACCCGCCGCGATGATGTCCTGGACCCGCGCAACCCGTTTGCCCCCGCCGATCGGGCCCGCCCGGATCGGCCCCGCGAGCTCGACCGTCTCGGCATGGTCGTGGGCGGCTCGCTCAACGATGGCATGCGGATCAAGCTCGACCGGGACACCTTCATCGAAGGCCTGTCGGTCGGCAGCTATGTCACCATCGAGGGGCAGACCGACTGCCGCTTTCTCGGGCTGATCACCGACATCGCCCTTGACACGACCGACCCGAACCTGGCCCGAACCCCGCCCCAGGACGCGCTCACCGCCGAGGTTTTCCGCGGGACAGCCGCCTTTGGCGTCATCACGGTCAAGCCCATGCTCAAGCTCGAGGGCCAGTCGGGCGAGGCGCGTCCGGTCAAGACCGTCCCCACCCACTTCACCGTCGCCCATCGCTCCTCGCCGGAGGAAGTCGAACTCGTGTTCGGCGCGGTCCGCGGCCCGGACGCCCGGCCGTACGAGATCGGCGCCTCGCTCGATGACGACAAGGTCAAGATCTCGCTCGACCTCGAGCGATTGGTCGAGCGCTCGAGCGCAGTTTTCGGGCGGAGCGGGACCGGCAAAACCTTTCTCACCCTGCCTCTGCTGGCCAGCATCATCCGCCAGGACGTGGCATCGGCGCTGGTCTTCGACATGCACAACGATTACGGCTATACCCTGAAGGGCGATGGCAACCGCAAGCTCAAGGCGCTCAAGAACCTGGCCGCGATCACGCACAAGGTCTCGGTGGTGACGCTTGACGAAGTCTCGTCCAAGACCCGCAAAGCCGGCTACGAGTTCGCCCTGACAATCGGCTACGGTCAGATCGAACCGGAGGATCTCGAGATGCTGCGCAGCGCGCTGAGCCTGTCGGACATCCAGATCAATACCCTTTTTCTGCTCAAGCGCCGTTTCCCCGGCGACTGGTTTGCCCGACTCTTGAGCGAAGACGATGACACCGAGATCAAGACACTCATCGACGACGGCAAGATTGTCGAGGGCACCTACTCGGCCATCCAGCGCAAGGTGGGCCGGATGCGCAAGTTCGGCTTTCTGACGGACACGGCCCCTCTCGGGCAGGATGCGGTCACCCGGATCGTCGACATGCTGATCCGCGGCAAGAGCGTGGTGGTCGAATTTGGGCGTTATGGAAACGACCTGCCGGCGTATATCTTTGTGGCCAATTACCTGACCCGGCGGATCCACCAGAAGTATGTTGAGCTGAAGGAAGCGGCCGAAGGCGGCGGCGAGGATCCGCGCAAGCTCGTCATCGCGGTCGAGGAGGCCCACAAGTTTCTCGAGCCCGAGGTGGCCGGGCAAACGATCTTTGGAACCATCGCCCGCGAGTTACGCAAGTACAACGTGACGCTGCTCATCGTCGACCAGCGCCCGAGCCAGATTGACGCCGAGATCATGTCTCAGATCGGGACCCGCATCACCTGCGCGCTCAGCGACGAGCGCGATATCGCGGCGGTCTTCAGCGGCGTCAGCGGCGGGGCGCAACTGCGAAGTGTGCTGGCCTCGCTCGAGAGCAAGCAGCAGGCGCTGATCCTCGGGCATGCGGTGCCGATGCCGGTGGTGATTCAGACCGCCGAATACGGCGAAGCGGTGTGGGCCCAATACGCGGCGGCCGAGCCCACGCCAGCTCAGGCCCGCGCCCGCAAGAACGTGTTTGGCAGCGGCAGCGACGACTCACTGGTGTAGGTTGGTCTTCACCCGAACAAGCCCCGCGTGCAGTCGAGGGCGGAGTCCTCGCCCGCCCCCGTCGAGGCCGTTTTCGGCTAGCCGGCACGCGTGCGTCGGAATACCCGCAAACGACCGCGCAAATCCCAAATAGACGTCATTCCCGCTTTCGCGGGAATGACGCGTCAGAGAAGCGCGCTCTGCCCGGGCGCAACGACGGGATCGATCAAGCTCGCGTCCTCATTGCGGGGCGTGTTCACCCGGCGCGAGACTTCGCGAAATGTCATGGCCTCGGACGGATAGGCCCGAAGCACGGACCCCAGCGCGTCCGCGGGCGCGTCTCCATCCAGCCAGATATCACGCGCTTCGCGGGGCAGGATAACCGGCATGCGCGTGTGGACGCTCGACAGCAGCTCGTTCGGATCCGTCGTGATGATCGCGCAGGTCCGCCGCGGGGGTCCCTCAGGCGGGCGCCACACTTCCCAGAGTCCCGCCATCGCGAAGGGCTCGCCGGATTTGAGCTGGATATACAGCGGAGTCTTCACTTTGCCACCCGCGTCTTCCTTGCGCCATTCGTAGAAGCCACTCGCATAGATCAGACAGCGCCGGCGTTTGAAGGCCGCCCGAAAGGCCGGCTTCTCGGCGATGGTCTCGCCGCGGGCATTTATCAACTGCGAGGCGATGCCGGCATCTTTGGCCCAGGAGGGAATCAAGCCCCACTGAACCGCCGAAAGCGCGGAGGGCGACTCGTTCAAGGTGACCGCCACCATTTGGGTTGGGGCGATGTTGTAACGGGGCAACCCAAGTGTTGCCTCCGTTTCGGGCGTCTCATAACTGCCGAGCCCGAACATCTCGATGAGCGCGTCGGGGAGGATCGAAATCACATAGCGTCCGCACATCGGCGTCGCCTCAGGGTTTGACCAGGGTGATCAACAGCGGCGAAACGCGGTTGTTGATCAGCGCGATCTCAACATCTTCCTGGATCAATGAGACCCAGACGTAAAACGGGTTGCGGGCCGGAACGCGGGTCAGGCGCATGCACCCGCGCACAACGACCTGCTTGCCCGCGTCGAGGTAATACAGCTTGCCGCCTTCATGGTCCACTACCCGCAGGTCGCCCGCGGTCCCAACCGCCCACCGCCAGGGGTGATCCATTCCCGTGTTCGATTCAAAATCGACCCCAATCCGGAAGGCGCCCGACTCCTGGGTAAATCCTTTGCTGAAGCGGTTCTGCTCCATCGTGTAACAGTCGCTGGGATCAAACGGCCCGCCGGTTCGGATGGCCACCAGCCCCGAATTGCGGACGGTCGTTGTGAAATAGAGCGTGTCGCCCAGCGTCAAGGCCGTCTGACGCCCAGGCCGCGACCACTCGACGCCCTCACCGTTGGGCTGGACGGCAATCTCGGC
>JBKJQK010000476.1:0-25106 GCA_046594095.1 Anaerolineae bacterium
CTGGCCTGGGACGAAACGCTCAAGGCGACCGGCGCCTGGGCGCGCCGGCCCCGCCCCGTTTTCGGCCACGGCGCCACGGCGGACCTCGGCCGCTGGACGCTGGTCGGCTCGTATCACCCGAGCCACCGTAATACGGCGACCGGGCTGCTTACGCCGGCGATGTTGGATGCGGTATTGCGCGCGTGCGTGGTTGGCGCGCAGAAGGCCGAATGGTTCGACACGTGATACGCTATACGCAACGAGTATCGTAAAAAGCCCATCCCTGACGAAAGGAGTCTGACATGCTTGACTACACCCCGCCGCTGAAGGACATGCGGTTTACGCTGGCGGAATTGGCCGATCTCAACCTCATCTCATCCTTGCCCGGCTACGAGGACGCCACGCCGGATTTTGTCAATACGATCCTCGAAGAGGCGGGCAAGTTCGCCTCGCGGGTGCTCGCGCCCATCAACGCCTCGGGGGATGAAGTGGGGGCTAAATGGAATAACGGCGCCGTGACAACTCCGCCCGGTTTCAAGGAGGCCTACGCCCAGTTCGTTCAGGCGGGATGGAACGGGATCGGCAGCGATGTCGCCCACGGCGGCCAGGGCCTGCCCAACCTCATCAGCTCCGCGGTCATGGAGATATGGAAGACCGCCAACCTGAGCTTCTCGCTCGCCCCGCTGCTGACCAATGGCGCGGTTGAAGCGCTGACGTTGCGCGGATCCGAAGCGCTCAAGCACACATACCTGGCTAACATGGTCAGCGGCAAGTGGTCGGGCACGATGAACTTGACCGAACCGCAGGCCGGCAGCGACCTGGCGCTCATCCGCTGCAAGGCGGCCCGCCACGGCGACGGCACGTATCGCGTTTCTGGCCAGAAGATCTTTATCACCTACGGGGATCACGATCTGACCGAGAACATCATCCACCTGGTTCTGGCCCGCACCCCGGATGCGCCCGAGGGAGTCAAGGGCATCAGCATGTTCCTCGTACCCAAGATCATGGTCAACGAGGACGGATCGCTCGGCGAGCGCAACGACGTGAACTGCGTCAGCATCGAACACAAGCTTGGGATTCATGGCAGCCCGACCGCGGTGATGAGCTACGGCGACAAGGGCGGGGCAGTGGGCTGGCTGGTGGGCGAGGAGAACCGCGGACTGGAATACATGTTCATCATGATGAACCGGGCCCGCTTCTCGGTCGGCCTCGAGGGCCTGGCCTGCGCCGAACTGGCGTATCAGAAGGCCCTGGGCTATGCCCGGACGCGGGTGCAGGGCCGGGATATCGGCGGCGGGAAGGCCTCGGTCGCCATCATCAATCACCCCGATGTGCGGCGGATGCTGATGTCGATGAAGTCGCATATCGAGGCCATGCGCTCGCTGGCGTACACGGTTGCCGCATCGACGGACCTCGCCAAAGCCCACCCCGACCCGGCCGAGCGCAAGAAGCATGAAGCCTTCATCGACCTGATGATCCCGGTGGTCAAGGGCTGGAGCACCGAGATGGGCATCGAGATGGCGTCGCTCGGCCTGCAGATCCATGGCGGGATGGGTTTCATCGAAGAGACCGGCGCGGCTCAAATCTGGCGCGACTCGCGGATTACCACGATCTACGAGGGCACCACCGGCATCCAGGCCAACGACCTGATGTGGCGCAAGGTCATCCGCGACGGCGGCAAGACGCTGACGGTGGTGATCACAGACATGCAGGCCTTTGCCGCCGAACTGGGCGCGCTGCCGGGCGAGCACTTCACGGCCATGCGCAAGTCATTCGAGATGGGTGTGGGCGCGCTGGCCGAGGCCGCCATGCGCATCGGCACGCATTGCATGCAGGATCCCAAGGGTGTCAGTGTTGGCGCGGTGCCGTTCCTGCACCTGTTTGGGATCGTGGCCGGCGGCTGGCAGCTCATGCGCGGGGCCGTCGCCGCGCAGAAGAAAATCGACGCGGGCGACAAAGATCCGTTCTACGCCTCCAAGGTGTTGACCGCCCGATTCTTTGCCGATCATGCCTTGGCCGCCGCGAAGGGTCTGGCCTATACGGTCAAGAATGGCGGCGCGGCGGCTATCGCTGTGACCGACGAAATGTTTTGAATTCAGAATGCAGAAATGCATTCTGAATTCTTAATTCCGTTTGACCCGCACGAGCGTCCTGGGGTCCAACGCGTCGCGTAGTCCGTCGCCAATGTAGTTGATGGCCAGCACGGTCACGAAGATCGCCAGGCCCGGAAAGATCGCCGTCCACGGCGCGTAGGTCATCTGGGCCTGGGCGTTTTTGAGCATATTGCCCCAGGTTGGGGTGGGCGGCTGCACGCCGAAGCCGAGGAAGCTCAGGGTGCTCTCGGTGATGATGGCGGCCCCGACCCGCAACGTCGCCGCCACGATGATGGGGCTGGCTGCGTTGGGCAGGATATGGCGAAAGATGATTCGCGCGTTGGACGCCCCCATGGCCCGGGTCGCTTCGACGTAGTCGCGGGTCTTGAGGGCCAGAAACTGGCCGCGCACGAGCCGCGCGATCGGCATCCAGGCCAGAATCCCGATGATGACGATGATGGGAAATGGCCCGCCGCTCAGCGTTGGATTGTTGGTCGCCCGCAAGAGCTGCGCGAAAAGCAGGAGCAGGAAGAGCTGCGGGATGCTGAGCATGAAGTCGGTGAAGCGCATCAGCAGGTTGTCGATCCTGCCGCCGTAGTAGCCGGCGATGGCGCCCACCAGTGTGCCGATCAGGATCGCGATCCCCATCGTCGCCACGCCGATCAAGAGCGAAATCCGGGCCCCGGCCCAGATCCGGACGAACAGGTCGCGCCCGAGCTCGTCCGTGCCGAAGATGTGATCAAGCGATGGCGGGTTGCGGATGAAGTCGACGTTGGTTCTGCCAGGATCGTAGTTGCCCACCGCCGGGACTACCGTCGCCAGGGCCAGGATGACGGCCGTGATGATCAGGCCGACGAGGGCGGCCCGGTGCTGGCGAAAGCGCCGCCAGACCATCTGGCGCAAGGTTCGGGGCGGCGCGAGGGCGGGCGCGTTCAGCGGGGGAGCGACTAGGGTGGCCATGGCGCGTTAGTCAAACCGGATGCGCGGGTTGAGCAACCCGTACATCACGTCGGTCAGCAAGCCCGATAGCACGATGAGGGCGGCGCTGATCATCAGCACGCCCATCATCACCGCGTAGTCAGCCCGGTCGATGGCGTTGAAGAAGAGGCGGCCCATGCCCGGCCAGGAAAAGATCGTCTCGGTGATGAGCGCGCCGTTGAAGAGCCCCGGCAACTCCAGCCCGATGATGGTGATCAGCGGCAGCACCGCATTTCGCAGCGCGTGTTTGGCGATCACCTTGAACTCGTCGAGCCCCTTGGCCCGGGCCGTCCGGACGAAGTCCTGGTGCATGACATCCAGCATGCCGCTGCGCATGTAGCGCACATGGGTGCCCAGGTTGAAGAAGATCAGGACCGCCGCGGGCAGGATCAGATGCCGCAGCCGGTCTCCCCAGTCGAAGTCCGCGCCGATGGTCGCCATTCCCCCGCCGGGCAGAAATGGCCGGCCATCCGCCTGCCGAAATCCGACGTTGAAGATGATGATGACGATCAGCCCCATCCAGAACACCGGCAGCGACTGGCCCATGAAGGCGATGGTCGTGAAGAAGTTGTCGAACTTCGAGTACTGCCGGGTGGCGCTGATGACGCCGATCGGGATTGAGATCAGCAGCGAGCCGATGAAGGCGGTCAGCGCGAGGTAGAACGTATTGGGAATGCGCTCGCCGATCTCGGCCAGGACCGGCCGTTTGGTGACCAGCGAGGTTCCCCAGTCGCCCTGGACGACACTGGCCAGCCACTTGACATAGCGCTCTGGCAGCGGCGCGTCCAGCCCGAACTCGGTCTTGAGCCGGGCGAGGTCCTCCGGGGTCAAGTTCGGGTTGTTCTCGTAGGCTGACAGCGGCCCGCCCGGGATCAACTGCATCAGCAGGAACACCATCACGCTGATGAGCAACAGAAGCGGGATCGCCTGCGCCAGCCGGCGCAAAACATACTGGGTCATTCGAATTCAGAAGTCAGAATGCAGAATGCAGAATGAGGATTACAGAGTTCATTTCTGCATTCTGCATTCTGCATTCCTAATTCATTTGACCCACCATTCGGCCGAGTTCCAGCCAACGCTGTTCCAGGCGTTCTCCTTGAAGCTTTGGAGCCGGTCACGATAGCTGTCGATCTTCAGGCGTTGATACAGGTAGATCATGTTGGCCTGGTCGTAGGTCATCTTGGCCAGCTGGCAGTACATGTCCTTGCGCTTGGCCGGGTCGGGCTCTTTGCCTGCGTTGGCCAGAAGCTCGTCGGCTTTGGGGTCGCTAAAGCGGGTGTAGTTCGTTCCGCCCTTATTGGCCTCGCTGGGGATGCGCGCTCCCGACCACAAGTTCACCATCTGGCTGTGCGGGTCGATGCTGGCGTTGGTGGTGTACATGATGATGTCGAAGTTGCCGCGCCGGCGGGGCGAGTTGCCATCCCACGAGCCGATCACCACCGATGACGGAGCGTTCTCGATGAAGAGATCGACCCCGATCGCCTTCAAGTCCTCCACGACAAGCACCTGCGAATCTTCGCGCAGTTTGTTGCCGCTGGTGGTGCTGTACTTCAGGCGCAGCTTGACCCCGCCCTTTTCGCGGACGCCATCCGCGCCAGGCTTCCATCCGGCTTCGTCGAGGAGAGCCTTGGCCTTGGCGGCGTCGTAGGCATACGGCTGGATTTCCTTGCACTCGAAGTAGCCCGTGTTCAGCTCGCTCGTGCCGGGCTTCGCCTGGCCAAATAGAAGCTTGTCGATGATGCGCTGCTTGTTGATCCCGAGCGCGATAGCCTGGCGGACTTTTACGTCGCTTAGGACCGCGTGCGGCTTCTTCGGGTCGCTGCCATCTTTGTTCTCGGCCATGTTCAGGAACATCCGCTCTCCGCCGATCTGGAGCGGCTTGGACACCTTCACCCCGGCCAGCTTCTCGATCTCGGGCAGGTCGGCTTCGGTGTTGTTCCACATCAGGTCGACTTCGCCCGAGGCGAGGAGTTGGCGGGCGACTTCGCTGCTCGGGACGATCCGAATGATGACTTCGTCCAGATAGGGCTGGTCCTTGACCCGATAGTCGGCGTTGCGGGCCATGCGGACAAACTCGTCGGCCTTGAATTCGATTACCTTGAATGGTCCCGTCCCGATCGGCTTGGTGTTGAACGACCAGTCCTTCATCTTGGCCGGGTCGCCGGCGCTCTTCGGCACCAACTCAAGCCCGCCAAAGAGGGTCAGATAGGGCGCGAAGAAGTTCTTGTATTTGACAATGGCCGTATTGGGCGTTCCGCAGTCGACCGATTCGATATCGCTGTACCCGGTCGTGGACACGATTCCCACGCCGGGGGTTATGATCGCCTGCCAGGACGCCTTGACGTCCTCGCATGAGAAGACTGAGCCGTCATGGAACTTGGCGCCCTCGACCAGCTTGTAGGTGATGGTCTTGCCGTCGGCGCTGACCCCGCCATTCTGGACGGTGGGCACTTCTTTGGCCAGGGACGGAATTCGGCTGCCGTCGGGCAGGACATTGGTCAGGCCTTCCGTCACAAAGGCCAGCACGTCGTTCATCACGGTCTGGGTGCCGAGGAGGCCATTCAGGGTTGCGGGCGATTGCCAGACCGCCATTGTCACTTTGCCGCCTTTCTTGGGGCCGGTGGCTTCAGCGGGCTTTGGGGCGACCGCAGCCGTTGTCGGGGCCACCAAGGGCGCGGCAGTTCCGCATGCGCTCAACAGTAGGCTGGCCGCCATGGCGGCCGCAATACAGGTTTGTGTCTTTGACATCGTGGTGTCTCCTCCTAACTCGGAAAACTGAATCGGCGGGAAACCGATTGAACGGATTATGCGCCAAATCCTGATTCGTGGGAGGAGACTGCGGGCCCCGCCGCGGCAAAAAGCGCTGTGGGTGCGAGCGCATTCGTCATCCCTCCGGCGATAATCGCCCCATGGACCTCCCCGATCTGCGCCGGCGCATCGACCTGTGGAATGACCTGATCGTGAATCGATTGCGCGATCGCGCCCGATTCCCGGTGAACGCGACAATCTACCGCCGCGGCGCGATCCCCATTGACGGCCGGCCGGATGCGTCGCTGCTCGAGTTCGCCCTGGAAGGCCTGGAGAAATACCACGCTTCGCTCGGCCGGTTCAGCTTCCCCGATCAGCAGCCCCTGCTCAGTCAGACCCTGCCCGAGTCGCCGATCGTCCGGCGCGGGTCCCTGCCCTCGCTGCCGATCGTCGATCTTGCCGTCCGGGACAACCTGATGCGCTTCTATACCGATCTGATCGGCGAGCTTTGCCCAGCCGGCGAGGATCCCCAGACCTTTGGCGAGGCCGCCTACATGGACGCCGAGATCCTGCTCAACCTGTATCAACGGGTGAACGTGGGCCGTTTTGTCGCGCAGGTCAAACTCGAGCTGGAGCCCGATCTGGCCGGGCTGGTTCATCAACCCGGCCTGTTGCGCGAGCGGCTGACCCACCCTGAGCGCGAGGCCAGCGTCATTCAGCGGGCCCGCGACGCCGCGGCGCGCCACTTTCTGAATCCCGAGCTGTTCGAACGGGTGTTCCGCTGGGTGATCGACGAAACGATCTCGATCGAAGTGCGGTACTTGCAACGGCTGGCTGGCGACCGTTAGCGGCCGATAATCGGCATAAATACCAGGCTCAGGGTCAGGGGAACCTCTATATCGGCGATGGGCGGTTCATGCCCCCCGGCAGGGTCGACGATGATCTCGTCAAGCGTCCCCCGCAGGTTGGGCCCGAGCGGCGATCCGCCCACAATGAAGGTTCCGCCATCCGCGCGGAAGCTGATCGGGACCTGTGTGCCGGCGGGGATGATCTCCCATGCCGCGCCGTTGATCAGATTCTGCACCGATGCAAACGTGTCGGTGAACTGTCGGCTCTTCCAGTACGTGGTCCGCCAGGTCAGGGCGCGCGAGTTGGCCAGTGTTGTCGTAAACGGGTGCGCCGGGCTCTTCTCATAAAGGCCGTCCTTGACCACCGTTCGGAAGGTGCCCACTTGTAGCGAACCCGAGATCGCGCCGCGCAGGAACAACCCCGTGCCCGTTGCGGCCAGGGTCGGCGTATAGAAGACGATTGGGCTTCGATACGGGCTGGTCGAGACCTCGGTGGGTGCGAGCCGGCCCACGCCCTGCATCATCAGGGTGGCCTGGGTATTCGATATTGGCGGGCTGGTCAGATAGGTCTGCAGGTTGATCGGGCATTCGACCCGCCCGCCCTGAAACAGGCCGAAACCGTGGAAGTAGGTGACCGCCCCGGTTGAATGACAGGGGATGGGGAAGTAGACGTTGGGCGGCGCGGCATTGAAGACGGCCAGACAGCCCAGCGGCGCCGACCCGCTGATGACTTCAAAGTTCATGATGAACGCCCAGCTCGGCAGCGAGGGCGGGTTATGGACGGACTTCGTCGCGCACTCGGGCGGGGGCAGCGTGACCGACACGAGCTCGGGCATCCGCTCCGGCGGGGAGGTGCCGGGTTCGGGTGCGCCGCCGGCTACGGCCAAAGCCAAAGAGGTGATCAACCCGAGCATGCGCGCTATCATCGCGGGGATGATAGCGCAGCTCCGTTCCGGCGGACTCTCGGTTTTGGGCGAGGTTCTGTCAGGTCGGACCCGCGACCTGGGAGGCGGTCAGGATTCGGGATGGAAGACTTTTTCGCCGGCCCGGACTGCGACCCTCAAGCGGTTCTCAGCCGGGGTGATCGGACAGGACCAGCGCGCGTTGTAGGCGCAATACGGGTTGTAGGCCAGGTTGAAGTCGACCTGGAATCGATGTGGCCCGAGGGGCTCGGGCTCGAGGTAGCGCCCGGCCGGATACGTCTCCGCGCCGGCCAGGGCGTCGGCGAAGGGCAGAAAGAAGCCGTTGGCGCCCTGAAACAGGGTCAGGCTCACGGGCTGGCCGTCGATCTCGAACCGGAATTGGCCGAAGCGGGTATAGGTCTGGGTATCGCCGTCGGTGGTCTCAATCTTGAAACGGTCGCCGGCCGGGTAGGCCTCGAGGGCGAGGGTCAGGCGCAGGGCCGGATTCTCGGGGAAGTAGTTTAGGCCTTTGAAGTTAACCTGTTGTTCCTCGAGCAGAGGGCTGGCCGGATCATCCGCAAAGAACGCATCCTTGAGGCGCCGGAATTCAGCGAGGTCACTCATCCGGCGAGTATACGTTGCCGTCGACGTTTACGTTTACGTTGACGCAAAGGTGAACGGGGACGGTGCCGTTGTGGATGGCCTAGCGGACGCGGTGCGCGTAGAACATCGCGATGTCCTGGCCGCTGCCGTAGTTGTCGGCGTACCCGGAGAAACGAAAACCACGGGTTTGGGCCAGACGTGTCCCGGGATAGTTTTTGGTCGACAAGTCGAGGGTGACGGTCCGCAATCCGAGTTCCTTGGCCTGGGCGATCGCGGTTCGGACGAGCTGGGTGCCCACGCCCTTGCGCCGTTGATCGGGGCGCACGCACATGACCGGGATCCAGCCGGTGCTCTGCCAGGGCACGATGGCCATCCCGAGATAGCCATACAAATCGCCCGAGTCCTCACCTTGACGCACCCATGCGAAGTCGCAGCGGTTCAAGATCCGGCGCAGGCTGCGCGGCTCGAAGCTTCCCGGCACTTTCATCTGGCGCGGCAGCGCGGACAGGCGAAAGACGCTCTCATATTCGCCAACGCCGCCGCGAACGGCCTCGCGCGCCGCTTCGTGCGCGCCCATTTGCCACACATGGTCGGTGACGTAACTGTGGTCAAGGTTAATGACCAGTTCGATGTCGGCGAGGTTGGCGGGGCGAATCATGGCACTAAGGTGAAGGGAAGGATGCAGACCGCCGCGGCGTCTCCGTTGGGCTTGAACACCACGAGCCGGAGCGGCATGGTGCCGGGCGGAATCTGGCCGGCGCTGAAATTGTACGCCGGCATGAGCGGGCCGCTTCGGACAGTCACGCCCGGGTCGGCGGCGTGCACGAGCGACCACTGGGCGGCGCCGGGCAACAGCAGCTCGAGCTTGTAATAGCCACCCGATTCGACCACCGCGGTGCCCGCGACCATATACAGGCCTTTGATTCGCTCATTGGGGGCCGGCGCGGTGATGCGGGCGTTGTCGCTGGCGCAATCGGTCGCGATCGCGGATCCGCCCGGAGTCGCCACGGTCGCGAAAGCGGACCGGGTGGGCGTCGGGAGGGTGGTGGGCGTGACCCGGGGCGTGACCAATGCGGTTGCCGCGCCTCTGGGCGTCGGCGTATCCGTCGGCCGGGCGCGCGCCGTGGCGGTCAGGGCGGGCCCCAGGGTGGCCTGGGACTGGGTCGAGATCTGAGTGCCCACGTAGATGATCGTGGGCGTGAATCCGCCGATTTTGCTGATGATGGCGGTGGCGGGCGAGGTGGGCACGGCCGCGGTCGGGCTGAGCGAGGGCGCTCCAGGCAGGATGGCCTCACCCGGGGGCGCCAGGGCGGCAAGCATGAAAATGACCCCCCCGCCGATCGCGCTCAGAATCGCCCGGAAGATGCTTCCGTTGATTCGCGACTGCACGGTGGAGCGCTCCAGCCGATACACCGCCCGGCGCATATCGCGCATGGCAAACAGGGCCGAGCCGGCGAAGAACAGGAAAACACCTCCCAGCACCAGATACAGCAATACGCTGTAGTCGCGGATCAAGCGCAGAATGGCGTCCATATTGCGATCGCGGCCCAGGCCCGGGCTAGCGCGCTTGCTCCATCCGGCGCAAAACGCCGAGGATGATGGCGTGCAGCTTTGGCGCGATCAAGGGAGCGGCCTCCATGACTTCGGTGTGCGAGGGTGGCTCGCCCTCGTCGGCGCTCAGGCGGGCGACGTTGGTGATCCCGCTAAAGCCGAGCACCTGGATGCCGGCGTGGCGGGCAACCACGACCTCGTGGGCCGTCGACATCCCAACCGCGTCCGCGCCGATAATGCGCAGGAAGCGCAGCTCGGCCGGGGTTTCGAACATGGGGCCGGACACGCAGGCATAGACGCCCTGCTTGAGATCGACACCGGACTCGCGGGCAGCCTCGACAGCCAGGTTCTGGAGCCCTGCGTCGTAGGCGCCCGTGACGGCCGGGAAGCGCAGCCCAAGCCGATCGTCGTTGGGGCCCATGAGCGGGTTATGGCCGGCCAGACCGGCCAGGCTGATGTGGTCGGTGATCAACATGAGATCAGCCACCTTGAAGCTGCGATGAATTCCGCCGGCGGCATTGGTCACGATCATGGTTTCGACGCCCATGGCTTTCGCCACGCGGACGGGCAAGCCAACCTGCCACAAGGGGTGGCCCTCATAGAAGTGGACCCGGCCCTGCATCACGGCGACCGGGATGCCGAGCAGATCGCCGATGACGAACTGGCCGCTGTGCCCGGCCACGGTTGAGCGAGCGAAGCCGGGGATATCGGCATACGAGATGCGGCTGGCGTTCTGGACCTTGTCGGCCAGTCCACCGAGCCCGCTGCCCAGGATGAGCAGCACCCGCCACGGGCGCGGGTCGCGGCTGCGGATGTAGGCGGTGGCGGTCTGGATGGTGTCGTAGAGATCGGGGGCGTCGGCCATGGAGAAGCTATTGTAGCGGCGGGAGGGCCGGTGATGGTCATTCTCCACTTGAAACCGGCCCGGCCGCCTGCTCCAGCGCATGCGACTATTCGGCAAGACTGGCGATGCTGCGGGTCTCATTTCCACTGGGATGTTTAAGAAACCAACGTCGCAATGCTCCGAGTCTCTTGCGGGTTTCCCATCGAAATACGGCCTCCATTGCGGGATCGAGCAGTCTGCGGAGCCATGACGGACGAGAAGTGAAATTGTACTTGTACTCGATCGTGGATGAGCCATCCCCCAGATCGTGATGTCGAATGGTCGCGGCAAATGTGCCAAAGAACACCGGGCGGTTCAACATCTTTACGGCAGCCACATGAGGCGGGGTGAAGGACACGTATACGGTCTTCAATGCGATCCCACCCAGGTACCAGCGACCGGTACAGAGGGAAGTTGCATGAAGTTGAGCCTCGAACCAGCCGTCGGAGAGGCTAGCGCTTTGCAAGAGCGTGTCCCATTCCAGGCGGCGGTTGTAATCGTGCAGAAGGCGAAATACCGCAGCACTGGCGGCCGGAATAGTCTCGCTTATCGATCCATGAGGCATATGAAAACACTCGATTCTGATTCTGGCCAACGGTGTCCCTCACCTGCAAGGGCGTCCGGCCACCTGACGCGGCGACCATACGCGGTGTGCTTGGGCGGGCGGCGGGGCGCCAACCGTGCAGAACAATGATAAGGCGTAGAAAACGGCCTGAGATGACGCCAGACTCCCCCGTATTGGGAGCACACTTTGTTAGTCAACCTCACCGAACGCCAGACTCGCTTGCTACAAGAAGGCGCCACCGCTAACTTGATTAACTGATAGACACAACTTAATCTTTGGCGACTCCAAAAACAGGACTTGCCAAAGCAAGGTATGGGGACACTCTCTATTTTGCCTTTTTCCAATCCCCTAAGTTTTCTGCGCGCGTGACTATTTTACTCAATGCGTCTTTGTCAGTGATATAGGTCTCGAAGTATCCGCAATCGGCGCAAATATAGCTTTCGTTGGCAATCCGCTTTCCGTTGAGGGTGATTGTGTTCAGTTCATATTCTTTGACATAAACATTGGACGAATTGCATTTGATACATTTTCCGCTTTTCATATTCAGGCTCCATTCAAATGAAAACCACGACGTCACAAAAATATAGACTGACGAAACTGAGCCAAACCTGATAATCTTGTTCAACCAAGAATGGATATTACCAGAAAAGCAAAACCCAATGATGCAATGACTTGATTGAAAACCAGAACTGGAGTGAACAAAGACGAAAGCCTACAAAAACCACCGCTAAAAAGATTCGACCAACCCATAACAATGATCGAGGCCGTTCTGATTGCGGCGCGCAAGCTTCAAATGCGGCTTGGCGAGAGCCGGATCGTGCTGACCATCGACGACTTCGGTCTCAAGCGCCTGCGCGATGACGGCTCCGAGCACTTCTACGACGTCATCAACTCCCGCTACGAGGTGGCCAGCGCGCTAACACTGGGTTCTCGCCCGGCGATGAACTTCCATGCCTGGCCCGCGCCACCCGGGTTGGCGTGCGACGCGGTGGGGATGCAGAGTGCGCTGCACTCGGCTATCGGCTTGCCCAGGAGGTCGACCAGCGCGTTGTGAATACGGGTGTTTGTGATACCAGCGGAAGTGAGCAGAAATTTCATGATGCCTCTCGCTGCCGATTTCATGGGATCCGTCCTTTCACTTGACCGCCCGATTGCCGGCGCGCTAAGTTTACGAACGGATGGAATTAACGTGCCCCATTTAGTTGGTTCACTTTACCCAACACGCAATATCTTCTCAATCTTCCTTCCTCTCGCTAATTCATCCACTAACTTGTCCAAGTATCTGACCTGCTGAGTCAGAGGATTTTCAATCTCTTCCACCCGATAGCCGCAGATTAAACCCGTGATGAGGTGCGCATTTGGGTTCAATCTGGCATGCTGAAAGAATTGTTCAAAAGTTACATTCTCTTCAATATGTTTTTGCAGCCCGTGTTCATCATAACCTGTCAGCCACTCAATCACTTGATGTAATTCTTCTTTGGTTCTGCCTTTCCTCTCAGCTTTTGCGAGATAGTGTGGATACACCGATGCGAACGTCATTTGCGCAATGCGTTCATCATGATTGTGCGCGGTTTCCATGTCTTGGGCCTCATTGTTTGTGCCATATTATTGCGGCTAATTGTCGCTTCATGGCCGGTGTATTTTTGTAAAGAAAGCATATCCTTCTGCGCCATCCATCGAGTTCTCCCGTCCCGCCGAACCGCTGGCATCAGGCGCCGCCAGTCGCTCGCGACCGAACAACCCCTGCGACGCCCGGGCCATGAGCCATCGCCTGCATGTCGGTGTTAGGCCGCGCTCTCGCGATTCGCGACTTTCTTGTTCGCTATCAGCCCCAACGCCAGCAAGCCAAGCACGCCACATGCAACGAAGCCAACTGTGAGTCCGAACGCCTGAGACACGACACCGATAAGCAGTGGCCCAAGCATATCGCCAATCTCCTTGAAGGTGCCAGCGACTCCCATCGTTGCGCCGAGCTTGCCCGATTGCGCCTGCTGACTGACGAGGGCATCGGTGTTAGTCCAGACGGTGCCTACCCCGATACCCGCCAGGATGGAGACGGCAAACAGCAACCAGTCTGTCACGAAGGGGATTAGGATGATCGATGCGCCCGCAAAGAACAGACCCAGGCGGATCGTCAGTGTCGAATTGATACGATCTGCCAGCGCCCCGGCAACCGGTTGGACCAACAGGTAGCTGGCGCTGACTGCGGTGAGAAGAATGCCGTTTATCAACGGGCCGTACCCCAGGGCATACACTCGCACAGGCAGGAAGCCAAACAGGATGCCGACAAAGAACATGTTGATCACAGTCACAACGTACCATGGCCACAGCGACGATTGGCGAAAAGCTGCCACCAATCCCGACAGACCAATGCCGTCGTCATCATCGTCGAAACCCTGTTTGATCGCCGCCTGCGGCTTGGGAAGGAGCAGGGATAGCGCAAAAGCCACGACACCGATGGCTGCCGCCGCCACGAAGACCATAGAGAAATCGCTGCGCAGAACAATCGCGCCACCCACGATCGGGCTGACCACATATCCGGCGCCTTTGAGGGCGTTGTAAATTCCATAGGCTCGGCCCCGCCGCTCAACCGCGTATGCCGCCACCAAAGCAAGCGACACCGCGGATAGCGCCGCTGCGCCAATCCCTTGTAGGAAACGAACGAGGAGCAACAGCCGAGGATCCACCCATAAATAGGCAAGGGAGGCGATAACAAAGACCACAATTCCGGCGAGCATGGTCTGCTTCATACCCCGGCGATCAGAAATCGCTCCAAACACGGGCTTCGCGACCACCTCAGCGGCGTCGTAGGCGGCAATCACGAGACCGATCATGGCCACACCGACACCAACTTCTGCCGCATATGCTGGCAGATTTACCGCCACGACATGCGCGCCAAACGAAGTTACAAACGCGACAAAGCCCAGTATGAAAATTGGCCATAATCGAGCCATGGTTCTCTCCAATGAAAGTGAGTAGGCGGCCTAAATGCCGCTCACCCTCGACCTCGCTGACCCAATGGCGCTCCTGCTCAACACGCGCTTGATCGGGGCCCCCGCCTGAAGGGCTGCGCCTATTCCACCGAAACGTCTTTTGTTCATCAATCAAGCGCTACAAGTGAGTACCACATACAATCGATCAACCCGCGATGCCGCCGCCGTCCACTACCAACGCCGCGCCGGTCATGAACGACGAATCGTCAGAGGCGAGAAAGAGCGCCGCTCGCGCCAGTTCCGATGGCGTCCCGACGCGGCCGAGCGGACGATTAGCCGCGCCCTTCATGTAATCTGCGTAGGTCATTCGGCGTGCCTCGGCGTCGGTGGCCAGCATCGGGGTCTCGACATCGCCAGGGCAGAGACAGTTCACCCGAATGCCTTGCTTTCCGTGATCAATCGCCATCGCCTTTGTCATTACGACCAGCCCGCCCTTGGCCGCGCAATAGGCGACGGCTTCGTCGCCGCCCTGGATCCCCCACCCCGATGCCTGATTGATGATCACGCCGCGTTTCTGCGCAATCATTGTCGGCAGTGAATACTTGGACATCAGCCACGCTCCCTTCAAACTTGAGTCCAGTGTCGCATCCCACTCTTCTTCCGTACAGTCGACTGCGTTGTGCGGGTGGAACACGCCCGCATTGTTGAAGAGAATATCGAGGCGGCCGCCGAATGCGCGTAACGTTTCCGCGACAATGCGTTCGCAATCGCCGGCAAAACGAACGTCGGCCTTGATGAAGAGCGCCGAGCCGCCCGCCGCTGCGATCGCATTGACCACGTTCTGCCCGCGCTCCTGATTGCGACCTGCCACTGTCACCCTGGCGCCTTCTTGCGCGAAAAGCAGTGCTGATGCTTCGCCAATGCCGGACGTGGCTCCGGTGATAATTGCGATTCGGTCTTTTAGCTTCATGATGGGTTCCTCGAAGGCGCTCATTGGTAGCGCCCCAACGATATCCTTGCTCAACCGATTGCCTTTACGGCTGACCACGAGAGATGCGGCGTGAATGCGTCAGGTGTGCGGCGTTTTCATCTGTGACTATATGCGGTGAAGTTTTTGCTTCAGATACGTTGCCCGGTAACTGTATAAAATGTCATTGCGGCCAGGAAATATCCATTCGCATTTCGATCAGCGAGATCGTCAACGATGGTTTTCGCCTCCGCCGCGCTCATTGCGCCGTTTGCGACAAAGTGGGGTAATGCTGGCCCAATGATCCAATCCTTGACGACAGTCCAGTCATCAAACACCATTTGCTGCGGAATTACTTTTATGTTCGTGAACCCGTCAGCACGAAGCCAGCCAGCATATTCCCGGACAACCACTCCATTTCGAATGCCATCGCTGAAGAGTTGTGTGAAACGACGCCCGAGGTCTTTGTTGCTGCATCCGATTAATAGGCTATCTCAATCTACGTCTGCGATAGCGACGATTCCATGATGACCTGTGACGCGACAAATTTCATGCAATGCTTTTCGTGGGTCTGGAACGTGCACGAGCAGCTGTGTGGCTAAAACACGGTCAAAACTCCCGTCTGAGAAAGTGAGGGATTGTATATCCATATGGTCAAAGTGGATGTTACTCAGTCCTGCTTTTGCTGCGCGTTGCCGTGCTTCTTGTAACATCATCGTGCTTAAGTCGCCTCCAGATGCCTGACCTGGCGCAATCTGGCGGGCAATGAGCGCGAGCATATCTCCTGTTCCGCAACCGCAATCAAGCACTGATAAGCCTGGCTTCAAGGCCAAATGAGCAAATGCAATTTTTGGATTCTTTCGTGCAAACTCTAAAGCACGCACTCTTGATGCGTCAAGGAAACGAATAAAGAACCCCGGGTCATCTGTCTCGTCCATGTGAATCCAGGCATCATCAAAGTGTCCAGTTGAGCGTTTTTCAGTCATTATGAGCCTCCCACGATTTAGTGGAGAGGTGGTTAAGACAGTCCGAAGACCGCCTCGAACTTAAACTCTTTGGTGTAGCGCTTTCTGGTTGACATAGTGGTTTTCCAATCTTATCTATGCCCCCGTTTTTCCGGGGGAGGCTCAGCGCGAGTTTCACGCCTGCCACGAACAGCCCCTTACCCGACTCCTGCTTGAGCTGCTGAACTGCCTTGCCCAGATCACCGCGCACGAACTCCGCGTTCCAGTCGGCCCGCTCCAGGGTGCTCGACACGACGTACTTCTTTGCCGCGTTGATCGTCCGGGCGAAGGGTTCCATCCAGGGTTCCATCCAATCAGGCCTCGCCCCCGCTCCCGCCGCCGGCCGCCATGCTGTCTCCATCAATTCATAGGTCACCCGGCCAAAGAGGACGCCATCAGCTAGCGCGAGGTTCTCGGCGTGGTGACGATACAGTTCTTCGTCCGCGGGTATTGCGCGATGATCGCAGCACCCGTCCAACGTGACGTTGATGGAATACCGAAGGGGTCGCATTACATCCTCCTGAAGCGACCTAACGCCGGCATCAGCCGCTTGCGAAGCGTAGCGGAGCAAGTCGGCTGCATGCCGGCGTTGGTCGGCTCTTGTAATTATGAAACTGCTTCGGATTATCCTATAGCGGTCTGTCGAGCGCGAGTCTTCAGCCAGTCGCTCGCGGCCATCTTGATCCCTTCCGCATATGTTGGGTAAGCGTGAATCGCTTCGGCCAACACGCTGACAGGCGCCCGGGCTTTCATGGCCGCGACGATTTCATGAATCATCTCGCCAGCCGCCGGCGCTACGATGTGGCCCCCAAGAATTTCTTCGCTGGAGGAGTCGGCCACCAGTTTGACCAGGCCCAGTTCTTCTGAATCCACCAATGCTCTCCCCACAGAACGGATCTCAATTTTGCTGCTGATCACTCGCCCTCCGGCCTGGCGTGCCTGTTCTTCGGTCAGACCCACGCTGGCGATTTCCGGGTCCATAAAGGTGACACGCGGCACCACCCGATAATCGGCCGGGCGCGGCTCGCCCGAAAACATATTCAACCCGGCGAGCGTGCCCTGGTAATGCGCAAAATGCGTGAACTGGAATGGACCAGACACGTCCCCGCCGGCGTAGATGTGCGGGCAGGTTGTTTGCAAATATTCGTTGATTTGAATCCGGCCCTCAACCAACTGGATTCCCGTCGCCGCTAAATTCAGTTCGGCTGTTTGCGGCGTACGACCGGTCGCGAGCAGGATTTCTTCGGCGTTGAATTCTCGCGCTTGGCCATTGATGAGGGCATGTACTTTCTTGCCGTGCGGCTCTCTGTCCAATCGCTGGACTTCGACCTGGGTGACGACATTGACGCCGTTGGCTTCCAGGGACTGCTGAATGATTTGGCTGAGTTCTGGCTCCTCGTGGGGGAGAAGCGTTGACGCTTTTTGCAGCAGTGTCACCCGCACCGCGAAGGTCGAAAACAACTGCGCCAGCTCACATCCCACCGGACCGCCGCCAATGATAATCAGGCTGGTGGGCAGTTTGGGCAGGCTGATCGCCTCGACACTGGTGATCGGTTGGGCTTCGCTCAGTCCAGCCAGGGCAGGCCGTTCGGACTGGGAGCCTGTCGCGATCATAATCTTGTCGCCGTAGAGCATCTGCCCATTCACCCGGATATGATGTTCATCTTCAAAGGCCGCCATGCCTTTAAACAGGGCGATGCCTTCCTGTCGGTAGCGCCTCTCGGTTGCGGCCTCGCCGGTGCTGCGAACAATCTGCTCCTTGCGGGCCATGACGCGTAACCAATCAAACTCTATAACACCGGGAGACAGCCCAAACCGCTCCGCGCGTTTCAAGAGCGAATAGATTTTCGCCGAGCGCAGCAGGGCCTTCGTGGGCACGCAGGCATAATTGGGGCAATCACCACCCACCTTATCTTTTTCGACAATGGCCACGGAATGCTTGGAAAGATGCGCCTGGTCAATAGCGCCCTCGCCCGCCGATCCGCTCCCAATGACAATCAGATCAAAATGCTGCTCGGACAATGACATGGCGCTTGCCTCGGAGCGGGCTTCCGCTCAAAACGCAAAAACGGCACAGTTCGGTTTCAGATTGATCGATGGACACATCATATTAAATTCCACAGGCTTGAACATCGGTTCGAGTTATCTGTGTGAACAGCCGCCGAACGATTCACTCAGCTGCCGGGCCCGCCCAGGGAGCTGCGAGATCCCCAGAACGAATCGGCGGGCCTGGTCAGCTGCAGCGGTTGGTTCGGCCGAAGAACCTTGAGTGTCCCCGATTACGCGTGGCAAGCCAAATCACGGCCAGATGGAATGAGGTCAACTCTTGATGAACGCCAGTAAGTCCGCGCTAACCTGGTCCTTGTGTGTCGTGCACATCCCGTGCGGCGCGCCCTTGTAAACCTTGAGCGTCGCGTTCTTGATCAACTTGGTCGACAGCAGTGCCGAGTTGGCAATTGGCACAATCTGGTCGTCGTCGCCGTGAAGAATCAATGTAGGCACATCGATCTTCTTGAGGTCCTCGGTCTGATCCGTCTCGGAAAACGCCTTGATGCAGAAGTAGCACGCCGGCAAGCCAGTCATCATGCCTTGCAAACAGAACGACTCACGCACGCCCTCCGAAACCTTTGCGCCCGGCCGGTTGTAACCGTAAAACGGCACCGTGAAGTCCTTGAAGAACTGCGAACGGTCGGCAAGGACCCCGGCGCGAATCCCGTCAAACACCGACATCGGCAAGCCGCCGCGATTCTCCGCCGTCTGCGCCATCAGCGGCGGCACAGCGCCGATCAGCACGACTTTGGCGACGCGCAGCGCGCCGTGTCGGCCAATGTAGCGCGCGACTTCGCCGCCGCCCGTCGAATGACCGACGTGAACTGCGTCCTTCAAGTCAAGCGTTTCGACCAGCGCTGCGAGATCGTCGGCATACGTGTCCATGTCGTTGCCGTTCCATGGCTGACTCGACCGCCCATGGCCGCGCCGGTCAGGCGCGATACACCGATAGCCGCGCGAAGCCAGAAAGAACATCTGATCTTCAAATGCGTCCCCACTCAACGGCCAGCCGTGGCTGAAGACCACCGGCTGCCCGCTTCCCCAGTCCTTGTAATAGATCTGCGTCCCGTCCTTCGTCGTGATCGTAGGCATAAACGGCCTCCCTCATTCGTGTTACGCGCGGGCATCGATTGGACCTCCGCGCCGCCTCACTATACTTCTACTTCATTGAATCTGCTGACTCGAATGACCTCACGAAGAATCCTCCCCAAATCCGAGCAGGGAGGTATCAGGAACGTGCGTAAACGGAAGCTGGTTGGGGGCCATCATCATGCTCCCGGCGCTCAATCCCACGTAGACCGCGCGCAGCGACGGCAAGAGGTCCGCCAGTCCGGACCGTCGCATCCAGTTGCGCAGATACAAGGGGTCGCCGCCATTCACCAGCAGAACGTCAGTCTCCTGGACCATGGGAACCCAAGGCGCTTCATCGATGCTGGGCAGCGCGGTGAGTTCCAGCACTCCCAGGGACTTCCAACCCAGCTCGCTCATGGGGGTCCTGGGTTCTCGTCCGGCGATGAACTTCCATGCCTGGCCAGCGCCGCCCCGGTTGGCGTGCGACGCGCTGGTCCTTCGAATTGAGACTGAAGCAACTTGGGCCTCCCCCAGTTCCGCAGCCGCTGGTCGTCGAGGACGGGTTCGCGAACCACCTCCGGGAGCTGGTCGCGTTGCCACTGGCACTCCAGCCTGCTCGATCGCCCTGCGCGGACGCTTGTTACCGGCTGCATCTTGGAGGGTGGTATCTCAAAGTGGCGGCGTGCGAAGGCGGCCCGCCCAACGGAAAAGCTCCGCCGTCGCTCCGCGCCGTCGAATACTGGCAAAATGCAGCCTCTGGTGCGCGCAGCAGTCGGGCGCAGCGGGGGTTGGGCGGTGACATGAGTACGAGCCTCTTTATAGTGACCTACATGCGGCCACTGTCAGTATTACCTCAAACTGACCCAGCTTGATTACCCGGACTGACCCACTTTGATTACTCAGACTGACCCGGTCTGATTACCCAGACTGACCCAGGCGGATGGGTGCCCACCCCAAACTTGTTCGCCCAATCCATTTCAGTGGTGCAGATGTAACGAACCATTCGGCCCCGGTCACGCCCCTCATACCGCGCGCCTTCGCTTCGCCACCCACCCTCTCGAGGCGCACTACCGGCGTCGCGACAGTGACAAGTACTGGGCTAGACTTGCGTTCAGCAAGGTGTAATGCGAACACGCGGCCGGCTTCCAGCGGCATGATCCGGACTCCCGGAAGCGCGGGCTGCGCCAGAGGAAAATCATGACACTAGAGCAATGGCTGTTTGACCCGACCGTAGGCAAGGTGGTCGCGATGATCGGCGGCATCATCGCCATTCGCATGATCTGGGGAATCGCGCAGCGTGTATTGACGCCCAAGGCCCATGGCACGACAGCCCGCTATCAAGTTCGCAAAGGGATTACCTGCACGTCGTATCTGGCCGGCGGGCTCCTGTTGATGCTGATTTTCAGCGATCAGTTGAGCGGCCTGACGGTCGCCTTGGGTGTCGCCGGCGCCGGCATCGCCTTTGCCCTCCAGGAACTGATCGTCAGCCTGGCCGGCTGGCTGGCCAACGCGTTTGGCGGCTACTACAAGACCGGTGATCGGGTGCAATTGGGCGGCATCAAAGGTAACGTGATCGACATCGGTATTCTGCGGACCACCCTGATGGAGTGCGGCGAGTGGGTGAAAGGCGATCTGTATGCGGGCCGGATCGTGCGCGTCGCCAACAGCTTTGTATTCAAGGCTCCCGTCTTCAATTACTCATCGGACTTTCCCTTTCTCTGGGATGAGATCACCCTCCCCGTGAAATATGGATGTGATCTTGAGCGAGCCCGCCAGATTCTGCGGGATGTCGCGAATGAGATTGTCGGCGCAAATGTCGGCCGGGCCGAAGCGGACTGGCAGCGCATGCTGCAAAAATACGCTGTGGAGGAGACGCCGGTATCGCCGGTCGTGACTTTGATCGCCACCGACAACTGGGTCGAGTTCACCACCCGCTACGTCGTCGATTACAAGAAGCGCCGGTTGACCAAGGACCGCTTCTTCACCCGCATCCTCGAGGAGGTCGACAAGACCGGTGGGCGGGTGGCGATTGCCTCCACGACCATACAGCTCGTGGATTTGCCCCAGCTGGACGTGCGGCTTGCGAAGCGGAACAATACGTAACTTGATTTTCGGAGGGCAGGATTGGAGGCAGCATTAACCTTGTCCACGACGTGCCCGACGGCGCGAAGGAGAGCAATGAGAGCAACCCAATTCACCCGGAAGTCTTGCTCGTTCCGAGCATCCTTGGCGCGGTGAAGCGCCCTGCGGCCGTCGTCAACCACGATGTCGGCTGTCGTGTCCCGGTGTTTTCCGAACAGTCAGGGCGCATAACGATTGACCTCTGCTCTTTTAGAGGCTGGCGAAGCCAGCCATAGCTGGTCGGCTGCCGCGAAGGGTTAGGCAGCAGACCGGCGAAAGAAGCGTGGGCGCGTTTCATTGACCGGCAGGCTATTGCCACAATTCGACCTTGTTCCTTTCAGGACCGATGACCCAGGAAACTTTGCCGTAATCAGAGTTGTCGATCTTATCGAGGAGGTTGTAGCTTTCCACCTTGAGCGCCCTGAACAGGATGCCGCCGATGGCAGTGACTCGCATTAATTGAACCTCGGTTGCGTGGTGTTTTGCAATTAACTTGACAAATAGAACTATCAAGTGTATTATACCAAAAGGTTAATTAACCATGAGGAGTGAAGGCGACAAACTATCCCAATCTTTTGCAGCATTGGCAAACCCAACTCGGCGGGCGATTTTAGCTCGCTTGGTGGAAGGAGAAGCATCGGTTAACGAACTCGCAAAGCCATTTAATATGAGCTTGCCTGCCATTTCCAAGCACATCAAGGTTTTAGAGAATGCTGGGCTGATCACACAAAGGAAACAAGCGCAATACCGCCCCTGCAAAATCGACGTGATGCCTCTCAGAGAAATTTTCACATGGACAAAGCAATACCAACATATATGGGAGGCAAGCTTTGACCGCATGGACGACTATATCAATCAACTTAAAAATACGGCGAGCGACAATGAAAAACGACAAAATTTCTAAAGATGCAATCGTTATTGAACGCATCTTCGATGCGCCCATAGACCTAATCTGGCAAATGTGGACACAACCTTCCCACTTCAAAAATTGGTACGGGCCAAAGGGCGCATCTGTACCAGTCGTTGAGATGGATGTGCGCGTGGGTGGAAAACGCATAATTTGTATGGAAATTCAAAGGCCTGATGGCAGGATGAAGATGTGGACGACAGGCGAATATATTGAAGTCGTTCCGAACCAGCGCTTGGTCTACTCTGAGAGCATGGCCGATGAAAATGGAAACGTGATGTCAGCTTCTGATATGGGAATGCCCGAAAGCTTCCCCGCGACAACCGAAATCATCGTGGAATTGGAAGATTTAGGTAGCCGCACAAAAATGACGATGACCCACGCGGGTATGCCCGCAAACCAGGGCGCAAGTAATGGCTGGGAACAAGCCTTCGCCAAGATGACAGACTACATTGAAGCTATCCCCAGCAACAAATCGTAGCGCAATGGATCAAGACGCATCAACATTTCTATCTAAGGAAAACAAGAAACGAGGTGAAACAATGAAAAAATTTATGCTGATGTCCGTCGGATTCGAAATGCCCACTCCGGAAATAATGGAGGCTTGGGGCAAATGGTTCGAGTCAATTGGCGGAAGAATGGAAGCCGGCAGTCCGCTCGGCGCCGGAAAAGAGATTACCCGAACTGGATCGAAAGAATTGCCCATGGGCTTGGATTCAATTTCCGGGTACACGATAATTAATGCCGAAAACATGGGCGAGGCAGAAAAAATCGCCAAAGCTTCCCCGATCATGACAAGCATGAGAGTTTACGAAGTAATGTCAATGTAGCTGTAAAGAAAGTTGCTTATGAAGAGATAGCGCCTTATCGGAGCTATCTCTTTTTTCTTGACGCCTAACGATCCCGGCTCAGCGACGGAGGCCACGAGGCGCGCCGCTTGCAACCGCGATGACCTGCGCCCCCCAAAGTTTGTCCACTTTCAATGAGGAATTTCGAGTTCTCTTCCCTTGTAAAGCGTCCTACGCCACTTTATTGGAGCAGCAGGGTTGCGCCCGAACGACCCGTCTGCGCGGCTCACTCAACGGGCGTCATCATCTTCATCGAGCCATGCGGGCGCTCGATTGAGGTTGAGGGGGTTCCCCGGCATGTCATCCTCGAGACGATGACGTTCGAGTCCATCGGCGGGAAGACGCGAATGACCAACACGGGTGTGTTTCAAAGTCTGGCGGACCGCGACGGGATGGTCGCGGAGGGCATGGAGAGCGGCGCGATCGAATCGATGGAGCGGCTGGCCGAACTCGTGGACGAGGCCGCCGCCGCAGGCGCGCGAAACGTGGGTCTGGTTTGAACACGAGAATCCTGATGATGGCCAGCGCCGGCATTCTTGGGTTGGCCGGTCTGGTGGCGGTGTTTGCCCCGGAGTTGCCGCTGGCGTCGCTCGGCGTCGCTCAGGCGAATTTCCCTGCCCTCGTTGTTCAGTTGCTCGGGGCTCTGTATCTGTCGTTCGCGTTCATGAATTGGCTGGCCCGGGGCAGCGCCATCGGCGGCATCTATGCCCGGCCGATTTCGATGGCGAACTTCACCCACTTCTTCATTGGGGCGCTCGTTCTCGCCAAGGCGATTCTGGGCGGCGGATCCAGCGTCGTGGTCGTGGTCGTGGCCGGCATATACGCCGTATTCGCGCTTCTGTTTTGGTGGCTGGCCTTCAAACACACGGGTTTTGTCGATCGATCCGCCGCGCCTCGGTTATAACGCTCTGAGCCGATCCGATGCCTGCTCGGGCGTCAGATCGCGCTGGGCCTGGGCCAGCATCTCGTAGCCGACGAGAAACTTTTTGACCGTTGCCGAGCGGAGCAGCGGCGGGTAGAAGTGCAGGTGCATTTGCCACGCCTCATGCGCCGCCCCGTCATAGGGCGCCTGATGGACGCCCATCGAATACGGGAATGAAATCCCGAATAGCTTGTCGTAGGTCTGGGTGATTTGCCGCATCATGCCGGCCAGCCCGTCGCGCTCGGCCCCGCTCAAATCGACCAGGCGCGGGCGGTGCTGTCGGGGCAGGATCATCGTCTCGAACGGCCAGGTCGCCCAGTAGGGCACCAGCCCGATGAAGTGCTCGTTGGTGAACAGTACCCGTGACCCGTCCTTGAACTCGTGTTCGACGTAGTCGATCAGCAGCGGCCGGCCATGCTCGGCCAGCCACGCTTCCTGCGAGCGCTGTTCTTTGGCCGGCTCGGTCGGCAAGTGGCGGGTTGCCCAGAGCTGGCCGTGCGGGTGCGGGTTGCTGCAACCCATGATCTCGCCCTTGTTCTCAAACAGTTGAACATAGGCGATGTCGTCCCGAGCGCCGAGCTCCTCGCACTGGGCCACCCAGACGTCGACGACCGCCCGGATCTGCGCCAGGGGCAGCTCGGGTAGGGTCAGATCGTGGCGGGGGGAGAAGCAGATGACCCGGCAAACACCGGTCTCCTGGTGGGCCTGCAGCAAGGGAGAGGACTCCGACGGCCCGGGGCTGCCCGAATCATGGGTGACCAGCAGCGCCGGGAAGTCGTTGTCGAAGACGAAAACACCCTCGTAGCGCGGGTTCGTGATCCCGTTGGCGCGGGTGTTGCCCGCGCACAGATAGCAGGCCGGATCATGCGGCGGCCGGCTCTCGGGGGCGCGTTTCTCGACCGCGCCCAGCCAGGGCCGCAGCGCGCGCTGGGGCGAAACCAGGATCCATTCGTTGGTCAAAACATTGAGTCGGCGGTGGGGGAGAAGCGAATTCATGGTTATCGCGAGGGTTGATTACGGGCGTTTAAGGGTGAGCAGGTAGGCGACCAGATCATCGATCTGTCTGTCGTTCAGGCTGTCGCGATAACCGCGATACATGATGCCTTCCTGGTAATTGTCGACCAGAACCGCGTC
>JBKJQK010000484.1:0-3677 GCA_046594095.1 Anaerolineae bacterium
ACAGGATCGCCTCGCCAAGAGTCATCAGCAGCCCGGCCAGCATATAGGTGGCCAGGGCCGAGCGCAACGCGGCCCCCAGCCAAACTGGCATCGCCGGCGAGCGCAGCGAACGCGGGCCCGCCATCGCGGCCGTGAGCTCAGTCTGAGCGGCCGCCGCCGCGCGCTGAGCGGCCGGCAAGCGCTCGACGACGACCCGTGCGATTCCCATCAGCAGGGCTAACGCCACGAGGATCAGTCCCTGATGCTGAAGCGGCGCCATGGCATCGCTGGTGGGCGTGCCGCCGCGCCAGGTGTAGATCGGGCGGATCAGCGTCGGCGTCGCCTGGACCCACACCCAGACCAGCCCGGCTTGCATGAGGCCCTGAAGCGCGGCATGCCCGATCGTGCCGGCCATGCCCGTCAAACGCAACCGGCCAAGCACTTGCAGCCGCAGGCCCCGGCTGACCACGGGCGTGAGCGACACCAGCTTGCCCAGCAGGATGTAAGCAATTGGAAGCGCCAGGCGCACTCCAAACAAATCGTTGAAGAACTCGTTGTAATAGCCGCGCTGGCCGAACAGCACGAAATCACCCAGGATGTAACCGAGGACCATCCAGATGCCCAGCCCGCCACTTAGTCCGCTAAACAGGACGAAGAGCGCCATCAGGAAGAGTGAGTTGGTGAAAGAAAGCGCGGTCCGGTCCGCAAAGTGGGTCGCCCCGGCCAGCACGCCGAACAGAAAGCAGCCGATCGGGGCCAGGGCGGCCACGATCGGCCAGGCCCGCAAGTAGGCGCCATCGGAGGCGAGCCGGGCGAGCAGTGACGAGCCGCGCCCGAGCAGGGCCGGCGCCCGTACCCACCACACGCGCGCCAGAGTATCGAACGTGTTCATGATCCAGCTCCTCTTTCGGCCGGCCGCGGCACCCATCGCCGAGCCAGCAAACCCAGCGCGAGGCCGTAAACGACATGACCCAGCATCGATATCTGGGTGAACTCGCCAAAGGCCTTGATGTCGAGCCAGGTGGGATACAGGGTCAGCATCATCGCTTCGAGGATGAGCGCCCACAGAATCCCGGTCAGCACCCGCGGGCGGCGGACAAAGAAGACGTAGGCCAGGCCGAAGCCCACCCCGTTGGCGATGTGGAAAAGAACGCCGGCGATGATCCGCGCGTCGAGCGGCTCGCCCGCGCCGAGAAGCAGACCGCCAAAGGCCGGTATCGCCTCGAACGGTTTGACCGGGCTTTCGAACAGGGTGACGAGGACGTAGCGCGTCGCGTCATAGCAGGCCGTCGCAATAATGCCCGCCCACAGTCCGGCCCGGAGGCGGGCGCGCAGATCAGCGCGCTGGGTGGGGTTGGCCGTGTGCCACAGGCCGATGGCCAGAGCCCCTCCAATGAAGATGACAAGGCCAAAGCCAAGCCAGAGTGAAACCCGGGCCAGCAAGAAACCGAGCAGCCCGGCCCCGGTCGCGAGCGGCAACACCGCCAACAACCGGAGCCGGTTAAAACGCCGCATGGGAGCTATTGCGCACCCGACGGCACCCTAGTTCACTTTGCAGTTGATGTTCAGCACCTTCCACGTATCGCCGTCTTTCTCGAGCTGCATCGTCAGCGTGCCGCCCTTGTCGTTGAGCTTGCAGGTGCCGCTGAGTTCGCCAACCCCATTGCTGATGGAGGTATTGGTGATGGCCGGGTCCGAAAACTTCTGGGCAATGAAGGCCGACTTAATCGCGGCAACCATGTCGCCTGAGGCCTGGCCGCGCGGGTGCATCATCGCCGCGGCGCCGGCTGCGTCGCCGTTGGCGATGGCGCCCGTGAAGGCGGCGCCGGCATCGCTGATGCCCTTCAGGTCGGCAACCACGCCGGCGCAACCGGACAGGCCAATCGCGCAGATTGCCGCCAAAGCGACGATGAGCGCGGAGACGCGCGGACGGCGCGTGCTGATTGTTGTATTCATTTGAGTTCTCCCTAACTTCCGCCCCCGAGAAATGCTGGCGACCTCAGGCGCGCATTAATTCAGCCAGCATTCAGCAGTCTACTCCAAAAACCGACCGCTAAGCAAGTTTGTAGGCGCGCTGGGCGAGACCTATGGCTAATTCGACGGCCATCGCTCGCGCGTCGTCCTGGTCGATGAGTCCGCGCAGGGCCAGCCCGGCCAGCCAGTCGCAGACTACGCGCCGCCATACGTCGTGGCGGGATGGGATCGAGCAAAACGCGCGGGTGTCGTCGTTGAAGCCGGCCAGATTCGCCACCCCCGCAGTCTCGACGACGTGATCGAGGAAGCGCCGCATGCCGTTGACGCTGTCGTGGAACCACCAAGGCGGGCCGAGCTTGACCGCCGGGTAGTGTCCGGCCAGAGGCGCAAGCTCGCGGGCGTAGACGCCCTCATCGAGGGTGAACAGGATCAGGCTGAAGCGGGGATCGTTGCCCTGCGCGTTGAGGAGTGGACGCAGATCGCGGGTGAACTCGCCGGCGACCGGGATGTCCGCGCCCTTGTCCCACCCAAACCGATTGAAGACCGCCTCGTTGTGGTTGCGTAGCGAGCCCACATGCAACTGCATGACCAGGCCGTCGTCGGCGCTCATCCGGGCCATCTCCATCAGCATGTGGCCGGTGAAGCGGGCCGCGTTGTCGTCGCTGGCTTCGCCGCCCAGCGCGCGCGCGAAGATGCCGGCGCTGTCCGCCCGGCTGAGGAGGCCCGTATGGGCTGTGATCGCCGCGTGGTCGGTCGCCGTCGCCCCCATGGCCTTAAAGAAAGCGCGCCGCTGCTCCAGGGCGCGGATAAAGCCGGCGTAGTCGACGACGTCAACGCCGGACACCTCGCTCAACTGCGCGACGTTCTTAAGCCAACCCGGCGTGCCAAGGTTGACCAGCGCGTCGGGCCGGAACGTGGGCCGGACCCGGTTCCCCCAGCCCGCCTCGCGCAGCGCGGCGTGGTGCAGGAGGGCGGACGTCGCCGGATCGGTCGTGCACAACGTTTGAATATTGAATTTCGCGAATAGGGCGCGCGGCGCGTATTCGGGTTTGCAAAGTTGCCCGGCGAGGTGGTCGTAGATCGCCATCGCGTTTTTGCCACTCAGTTTCTCAGTCACCCCGAACAAACTGATCAGCTCGTCGGCCAGCCACAGCCCGGTCGGAGTCGCCCGGAAAAGGAGGAAATGGTCGGCGAAGCGCTGCCAGATTTTGCGGTGGTCCGCTTCCACCGGTGTCCCGTCAATCGATGGGACGCCCAGATCCGCCATCGCCACGCCCTGCGAATACAGCATCCGCACAACGTAGTGATCGGGAATGATGAACAGGTCGGCCGGGGTCCCGAAGGTTGCGGCCGGATCGGCCAGCAGGGCTGGATCGACGTGCCCGTGCGGGCAAATCAAAGGCAGCTCGCGGATTTCTGAATACAACTCGCGGGCAAGGCTGCGATGGGCGCGGTCGGGGTCAAAGCAGCGGTCGGGCGACAGAATCCACATGGCTAAACCCCGCTGAAGGCCGAAAAACCGCCATCCACGGGGACGACGATGCCGGTCACGAATTGGGCCGCCGGGCTGGCCAGCCAGATCAAAGTGCCGACCAATTCGTCCGGGTCGCCGAAGCGGTTCATTGGGGTGTGTTTTAGGATGGTTGAGCCGCGCGGGGTCAGCTCCCCGGTGTCCTTGTCGATCAGCAGATTGCGGTTCTGCTCGCCCAGGAAGAAGCCGGGCG
>JBKJQK010000154.1:0-3332 GCA_046594095.1 Anaerolineae bacterium
GCGCGCCTTAAAGTAGTAATGGCGAAGCCCCTTTGGAAAAAATGGGTCGAAGGCGCTTTGCACGACCGTCCAGGGCGCCGGGCCACTTTGATCCAGCATCGGCGTGCCCAACTCGCGCAGAGGTTGCGTTAAACGCAGGCCGTCTTCCACATTACCGCAGTGCACGGCCGCCACTACCAGCGAACGTTTTCCCTGAAATTCTTCGGGGATTCCGGGAGCGGCGGGCACCGTCCAGAAAAGAGCCAGGCTCGAAATCTCCTCCGGCGCGCTGCCCATGAAGTCTCGCCACTTGCCAAGTATCTCCGCTGCGGTCTCAACCGGATACCACACTGCGCACAACGCCACGATTGGCCCCACTTGATGCAGGCGAAACTCGAACGACGTCACGACGCCGAAGTTACCGCCGCCGCCCCGGACACCCCAGAACAATTCAGTGTTTTCATCCTTGCTCGCGGTCAGGACCTGGCCATCGGCGGTGACGATCTCAACTGACTGCAGATTGTCAATCGCCAGCCCGTATTTCCGGCGCAGGTGATTGAATCCCCCGCCCAGGGTCAAGCCGCCGACACCTGTGGTCGAAACATTGCCTCCGGGTGCTGCCAGTCCAAACACCTGGGTCTCACGGTCCAGGTCCCCCAAAGTCGCGCCACCCTGGACGCGCGCGGTTCGGGCTTTGGGGTCGACGTGAATCCCCTTCATGAGGGAGAGATCGATCATGATCCCGCCGTTGCAGGATCCGCTCCCGGCCGCGTTATGGCCACCACCTCTGACCGCCACCAAGAGATGATGGGTGCGCGCGAAATTGACGGCGTGTATGACATCGGCCACCCCACTGCAGCGGGCGATCAGCGCGGGCCGCTTGTTATGCATCGCGTTGTGTAACACCCGGGCTTCATCGTAACCAGCGTCGCCCTCCATCAGTAGCGGACCGCGGAGGCCGGCCTTGAACTCACTAACCGCGGCTTCGTCAAGCACGCCTTCTCCACCCGTTGTCGTGACGACTTTTAGGTCTGGCATGATCTTTCTCTCCTTGAGTGATTGAGTGTGACTGTTTGATTCAACGCGCGACGATCGCGGGGTTCCCGGATATCTTGATCGCTGGACACGCTGTTGCCCGGCAAAACGCCGACCCGCCCTCAAGCTGGCTTGATGTTCTGGTTAACCCGGAATAAATTCGCAGGGTCATATTTGCGCTTGATATCGGCCAGGCGCGGGTAGTTGTCCCGATATGAGGTTTTCACGTTGTCGTTGTCCTCGTCCATCATCATGTTGACGTATCCGCCGCCCGCCGAATAGGGGTGCAGGGCCAGCCAGTAGTCCTTTGCCCACTGGATCATCCGCTCGTTGTTGGCCGGATCGGGATCAACGCCGACGATCACGCTCCCAAAGTTCGCCCCGCGATAACTGAAGGCGGTATCGTTTCTGCCGATGCGATGGGCCGCGCCATTGATTGGATACAAGTGCATCGTGGAGTGCGGCGTCGGCAATTGCTGGGCATATTTGAGGTGCAGTTCCATCGCTTTGTCGCTTAAGTCATTCACAAAGTCGGCCTTCCAGTGCCATTGCAGGCCGGGCGGATACACCGGATCAAACATGCTTTGCAATGCCCGCCACGGAATCGGCCCGGCAAAGTCCACCGTCGGGGGAATCGCGTCACGAACAAACTTGAAACGACTCTCAGCCTAATCGAGCGGACCGGTGTAGCACCAAACCACGGCGCACATCTTCTGCAAATGCACAGCTTCGGGGAATGGCGGTCCGGGCGGAACGGTGAGAAAGGCAAACCACCCGTTGATATCGTCGGGCGCTGTCATGATCCAATCCCGCCAGAACTTCATCACTTCGCGGGCCTGGTCCATGGGCCACAACATCGGCCCGCCATACACAGTGCCAACTGGGTGCGCCCTGAACTCAAAGGACGTAACCACCCCGAAGTTTCCGCCACCGCCGCGCAACGCTCAATACAGGTCAGAATTCTCATCTGCGCTGGCCGTCACAATGCGCCCGTCCGCGAGCACGACTTCGGCGCTGATCAGATTGTCAATTGTCAAGCCGAGAGTCCGGCTGAGGTTGCCCATGCCACCGCCCAGGGTCAGTCCGCCGACGCCCGTTGTGGACAGGATCCCGCTGGGTGTCGCCATGCCGTAGGCGCTGGCCGCATGGTCGACCTCGCCCCACACGCAGCCGCCTCCGGCCCGGATGGTCTTCTTGACGGGATCCACAAACACGCCTTTCATCCGGGACAGGTCGATCACCAGCCCGCCGTCGCAAATACCCAGGCCAGGCCCGTTGTGCCCACCGCCGCGGATGGCCAGCAACAGGCCGCCCTCGCGGGCGGCGTTTACCGCCGCGGCCACGTCGCCGCGCAAGCGGTGCAGCTCTGCGTCCCACCAGTGCTCTTCGGTCCGCGTGGACCAATCCAGAGCCTCATCGAGCGCGAGATTCGCAGCGCCGAGCTGGCCAGCAAGCAGGGCTAAGTCTGCCAACAAATAGAAATACAAGGTCAGGCGAAGGCCCCCGCCGGTGGCGCGAAAGGTCTCAATCGCGTCACGCATCCCATCAATCGCTCTCCCGTTTGGAGTTTGGCGTCCCCGTGCCCATGCCAACAGCACGTGGCACCACACTCGGTAAAAGCTCGCATTGTTCTTGACCTTGATATCGCGCGCCAGGGTTGCCGTTTGAACCACCAATTCGGGCTCGCGCCGAAATACAGATTGCATCGCCAGATACGACCCCGTCAACGCCTGGCTAAACGGGTGCGCCACATCCTCGCCCATCTTGATTGCGACTCGCCCGCGTTCCAGCGCCTGATCGGCGGACCCAAGAAACCACAACGCATGCGCCGACCAGGCCGAGACCACCACCCCGAAATTCGCGCCGAAGATGGACACATACTCGGCATGATCGGACGGGTCGTACTTAGCCTGAACTTTTGCGACGTGCGCTTCCACCTCGACAAACTGTCCCATTTGCAATTTCACGCCGGCCAACCCGGAATGGGCTGTCACGAAATAGGTGGGCGAGTTCAGCGAATGCGCTGCGGCCTCGAGACGACGAGCCGACTCAAGCGCCCGTACAAGTTGGCCGCTCACTTGCTGGAAGAACTGTAAACTGGCCAGCGCCTGAGCACGCTGGTCCGGTGTGCCGATCTGTTGGCTCATTTCCCATGCACGGCGGATAATTGGCTCCAACGCGGGCGACGCCCACCTTTGCGTAACGCGGATGGGCAATTCCAAATTGAGCGCCAACTCAAGTTCGCAGGCGTCGCGTTGCGTCGCATTAGGCACGTACCGCAGAAGCGCCATGACGTTGTTGAACAAGGGGCTGGCGCT
>JBKJQK010000573.1:0-14764 GCA_046594095.1 Anaerolineae bacterium
CCGCCAGTCAGTCACCAGCACCGTCACCCCGGTTGGTTTGCCGGTCACCGAAACCACCGAGGCCCGGTCGGCGAAATACTTCTGGGCCAGATAGACCAGCAGCGAGGGCACGATCAGGATTACGGCCAGGACCGCCGCGGCGAGCAGGTCATATTCACCATTGATCGCGATGAAGAGCCGGGCGGACAACACGACGTAATCGCCGCCGATGGTGAGCGGGTTGCCCAGATCGGCAATGGCCTCGACAAAGAGCAGCAGAAACGAGCTGGCCAGGCCGGGCAGCAGCATCGGCAGGGTCACCCGGGCGAACGTGCGGAGCTTGCTCCCGCCCAGGTTGGCGCTTGCTTCCTCGAGGGCTGGATCGAGCGCCCGCATCAAGCCCACCAAGGTCAGATATACGACCGGGAAGAACGACATGGCCATCACGATGGTCATGCCGTAGAGGCCGTAGACGTCACCGGTGATGCCCAACAGTCCGTAGCTGATCATCCCGCGCCGGCCGAAGAGGACGATCATCGAGATCGCCACGGCGAAAGGCGGGCTCACGCTTGGGACGAGGGCGATGATGTGCAGGGCGCGCTTGAGCCAGCGCGGGGCCGCGACCCGGGTCTGCGCAAACGCCCAGATGAAGCCGACCAGCGTCCCGGCCACACCCACGGTCAGACCCAGCACGATCGTCCGCCCAATGATGGTCTGGAACGTGGGGCGGAGCAGAAAGCGCTCGAAGTAGGGGATTGCTTCCACGGTGACGGCCGTCCCCAGGACCTTGACCAGCGGATAGATGATCGCGACGAGGATGAAGATGGACGCCAGGATGAGCCCGGCGGCCAGGGTCGGATCGATCGCGCGGCGTTTCAGCATAAGTTCACCGGCTTCACGGGTCGGTCCAGACCGTCAGGCAAGTCTGGTGTCGCGGGAAACGATAGGGTCGAGGGTGTCTTGCGTTCACTTGGAACACGGATTACACGGATGCGCACGAATTTCCACGGATGAATCATTCGAAAGATCCGTGGTGATCCGTGCGCATCTGTGAAATCCGTGTTCCAAAACGCGCGCAGGCCTACTTGGGCTGCGAGGCGATCGTCTCTTCGAACTTGGTCGTAATGCCCTTCTTGGCCGTGCCGGCCTTGACGAAGTCGTAGTTGATCAGGTTGACCTCGGACAGCTTGATCGAGCGGTCGGACACCTTGGCATCCGGGTTGGACGGGAGCTGATAGGCCTTGGCCGACGGTCCGATCTCCTGAGCCTCGGCGGTCAGCGCCCAATCGATCCACATCTTGGCGGCGGCTTCTTCCGGTCCGCCCTTGACCAGGCCCATGGCGCCGATCTCATAGCCGGTGCCTTCCTTGGCGAAGCTCACGACCACATCCTTGAAGCCGCTGTCGACCGCGGCCACGCAGTCATGGGAGAAGACCACGCCAACGACGGCCTCGGCCCGGCCGACAGCCTGGGCCGGGGCGGCGCCGCTCTTGGTGTACTGCGCGACCTGGGGATGCAGTTTCTTCAAGTATTCGAAGGCGGCGTCCTCGCTCCCGCGCAAGGTCACCAGCGTCCACACCATCGTGAACGAGGTGCCGGAGGTGGCCGGGTGGGCAACCGAGAACTTGCCCTTGAGCTTGGGATCGAGCAGGTCATCCCATGATGTGGGCGGCTTGAGGCCGAGCTTGTCGAGCTCGACCTTGTTGGAGCAGAAGCCGAGCGCGCCGACGTAGACGCCGGTCCAGAATCCATCCGCATCCTTGGCCTTGTCCTGGATCTTGGCGGCGTTGGGCGACTTGTAGGGCGCGAGCGTGCCATCGCCCTTGGCCTGGACGAAGCCGTCGGCCGGGCCTCCCCACCACACCGAGTACTCGGGGTTGTTGGCGGTGGCCTTGAGTTTGGTGGCCGCTTCGCCGCTGCTCAGACGGGTGAAGCTGGTCTTGATCCCAGTCTTGGCCTCGAAGGCCTTGGTCTGGGCGACGCACCAGTCCTCGGTGACGGTGCACAGGACGGTGAGTTTGGTGGGCTTGGGCGCCTCGGTGGGTTTGGCCGGCGCCGTGGTCGCGGCGGGTGCCGCGGCGCCGCCGCAAGCGGCGAGGGTAACAGCGGCGGAGGCCGCGAGGGCCAGAAGTCGGGTGTGGGTTTGGGTGTTCACGGTATGGTTCTCCTCTTGGGCGGAAAGCCCCTTCGCGCGTCCAAAAATGGCGGGCGCGCACATTAAGGCGATCTTAACACCGTCGGCCCGATGGCGGATACAGCAACGTCGACGATCTGAGGCGCCCCGGCGCCCGCGTGTCCGCGCTCACAAAGCGCCGTAACGCAGGCGAAAACGCGCGCGCGACGGAGTCCATGAGCGATCCAACGTATAAGCTAGACTCAATCCTTTGGCCGGTAATCCCCAAACTGGACGACTGGGCCTCCCAGTATGTCGCTCAGCACCCGAGATTGCTTATCGCCCCGATAGATGGCGTGTTCAAGATTGGAAAGTTGTGGCGGGAAAGAGAGCCGTACAAGTCAGCGATTGCTGATCTGTAACGCTGAAGCGGCAGCCTGCTGCAACTCAAGGTTGAACTGGAGTTCCAACTCTTCCGGTGCAGGAGGAATGCCCAGCGCAGAAACCTCCTCTCTTGACATTCCAGCAACTAGAAGGTTTAGTATGGAGAAATACAGGAGCAGACATCATGTTTCAGATTAAGGAACTCAGCGAAAAAACGGGTGTGCCGACCAAAAACATCCGGTACTACGAATCCCTCCATCTCCTGCCATCTCCAATGCGCGCATCGAACGGTTATCGTTTGTACGATGAAGCAGATGTTGAACGGCTGAACTTCATTCGTAGGGCGCGTCTGCTAGATATTGCGCTTGACGTAATTCATGAAACTCTGGCGTTCCGCGAACGGAATGAACCCCCGTGTTCCCATGTCATGCGGGTGATGGAACAGCGCATTGAGGAGATTGAAAATCGGATTCGAGATTTACAAAGGATGAGGGACCAAATTAAACATCTTTATGAAGCAGGGAGACAACTGCCAGACGATGTGCAGATGAAAACCTGCATCTGTCACTTAATTCAAACCGGTATTCAAGTTGAAGAAATCAACAATGAGTAAACAACGCATTGACTTCGGCATCAGCGGCATGACCTGCGCAAGCTGCGTCCAGCACGTCTCATACGCCCTGCGGGCGGTTGAGGGGGTCGAAACGTTGAATCTTCCTGGCTGGCGATCGGCACGGGCAACTATCACTGCTGATTCACAGGTTACGGTGGAATCGTTGGTCGCGGCCGTCGAAAACGCCGGATATGGCGCAGCCGTGCGCGAAACCACCCCGCTCACAAATCATGAAGTCCCCCAACTACAGCAGTTTGATCTGGGCATTGCTGGTATGACCTGCAGAAGCTGTGAAAAGCACGTTTCACATGCGCTTGAGGCGGTTCCAGGTGCGCAGAGTGTCGCTATTCCCGGCTGGCAGTCGGGCAAGGCAAGGGTTATCGCGTCAGTAGATGTGAAAGTTGATGCCTTAGTCCAGGCTGTAGCCAATGCGGGCTATTCGGCAACCGCACGCGATCAAACGCCTATTCAAGTAAGCAACACGGACATCCAGAATGGCGGCGGCGCTAGCGATTTCGACCTTCTGGTCATTGGTGGTGGTTCAGGTGGTTTTGCAGCAGCGATAACCGCCAGCGGGCTGAGAAAACGGGTGGGCATAATAAACGGCGGAATCATCGGTGGAACCTGTGTCAATGTCGGTTGTGTACCGAGCAAAGCCTTGATTCGGGTCGCAGAGGCATGGCATACAGCGGGTCACCACCCATTTAAAGGCGTGACGACAACTCAGACGGCGTTAGATTGGGCGACCATCCGCAGCGAAAAGGACGCACTGGTGGGCAGCTTGCGTCAGAGTAAGTATGTTGATGTGTTAGCCGCCTATCCTCATGTGACCTTTATTGAAGGCTATGCCGCCTTTCAGGAAGATGGTTCTGTCAGAGTGGATGGTACACGCTATACAGCCGACCACTATTTGGTTGCGACCGGCGCGCACCCACGCATGTTGCCGATCCCCGGCATCGAAGACGCAGAACCGCTCAACAGCACCACGCTGATGGATTTAGCAGAACTACCAGAGTCGCTCATCATTCTTGGCGGGCGTGCCGTTGCGCTTGAACTAGGTCAAACCATGGCACGGCTTGGTGTCAATGTGCTGATGCTGCAACGCAGCACACGCTTGGTACCGGATCATGAATCAGAAATTGGGCGCGCCATTCAGGATTACCTAGAGCGAGAAGGCATTGGGGTCATCACGGGCGTGCAGGTCGAGAGACTGAGCCGTGAAGGGAATACACGCATCGTTCACGCCAACGTCATGGGACGGAAGCGCGCATTTCGTGCCGACCAGATATTCATGGCACTCGGACGCGAAGCGAATACGAAAGGGCTGGGATTGGAGCAGGTTGGCGTTGAAACCGATAAAGACGGTTTTATCACGATCAATGAGTACCAGCAGACCACCAACCCCAAAATATTCGCTGTCGGGGATGTAACTACCAACCCTGAGTTTGTTTATGTCGCAGCAGCGGCAGGGGGTATTGCCGCCAAAAATGCTCTGACGGGAGAGCAAAAGCCGCTCGACTTGTCGGCGCTGCCCAAGATCATCTTCACCGATCCGCAGATTGCGATGGTGGGATTGACAGAACAACAAGCACGCAAATCTGGATATGAAATCCGTACCAATACCGTCACACTCGATCATGTGCCGCGAGCGCGCGCCGCTCGTGACACACGCGGTCTCATAAAAATCGTGGCGGAAACTGGAACGGGCCGCATCTTAGGTGTTCATGTGTTAGCTGCTGAAGGTGGCGAGGTCATCCAGACAGCAACCTTTGCCGTCAAGTTAGGGCTGACCATCAACGACCTGACCAGCACATTTTTCCCCTATCTGACCCAGGTTGAAGGTCTCAAGCTCGCTGCATTGACCTTCGATCAGGATATTTCGAAGCTTTCATGCTGCGCTGCCTGATACCAAAACAGAGTCCCTCGTGGGCGGTTCATCCCACGAGGGAATTCTCAAGAAGTGACCTAAGAAAACAACAAATGACACGGAGTCTGTTGATGCGTTTTAATCTAAATCGTCTGGGAATCGTGGGCACAATTATCGCTGCTTTATGCTGTTTTACACCGATTCTCACCGGCTTGCTGGCAGTCATTGGCTTAACTTGGCTGATCGGTTATCTGGATCTTGCGCTATTTCCAGCGTTATTTTTCTTTATCGGCATTACGATTTACGCCCTGTGGCGTAAGGATCACTTTCAATCCAAGACGAATCAATCTACCAGGGTAGAGGAGATTACACGTGACAATGGAATTTGATGTCGTCGTCAACGGCATTGGCATGGCCGGATTGAACGTTGCCCGCCGAACTCGTGCGGTGGGTAAATCGGTCGCGGTGGTGGATGAGCTGGTCTATGGTGGAACCCGTATGCGGCGCGGCTGTGATCCCAAATAGTGCTGGCAGGAGCAGCCGAAGCATTCGACTGGCAGCGCCGGATGCAGGGCAGTGGGATTGCCGGACAAGCCCGCATCGATTCATACGCATGGCTATTGCCGCTTGCGGTCGCCGGGGCTGTGAACGGGTTCGTCGGCTTGGGCTTGCATACCCCGCCGCTCAACATCGCGTTTGCCGGGATCGACTTAGGTGTCCAACGGGGCTACTTGTGGATCACTGCCCCTACTTCACATCTTCCAACTGCAGGCTGAGTACCGTGCTGGCCCCATCCGCCCCCATCGAAATGCCGTAAATCGTCCCGGCCGCCTCGACCGTGCCGCGGTTATGGGTGATCACGATGAACTGGGTCTGGTCGCTCAGCGACTCGAGCATCGAGCGGATCCGGACAATATTGGCCTCATCCAGCGCCGCGTCGACTTCGTCCAGGACGCAAAATGGGGTGGGCTTGATCCGCAGGATGGCGAACAGCAGCGCCGTCGCCGTCAGCGAGCGCTCGCCGCCGGACAACAACGCCAAGGTCTGCGGGCGCTTTCCGGGCGGCTGGGCCTGGATCTCCACCCCCGCCTCGTCGATGTTGTCGCCGTTAACCAGGACCAGGCGGGCCTGGCCGCCGCCAAACAGCACCTTGAAGGTCTGCTGGAAGGCCGCCGCAATCGCATCAAACGTTTGGCGGAAGGTCGCCTTCATCACATCGTTCAGCTCGGCCACAATCTGCTGCAGGGCGAGCGAGGCGCGATCCAGATCGTCGCACTGCTCGGTCAAAAACGCATGCCGCTTCTCGAGCGCGTCATACTCGATCTGAGCCTCGGCGTTGATCGCCCCCAGCCTCCGGATCTGGCCGCGCAATTGGCTGATCCGCTCCTCGGTCCCCGGGGCCAGGCTCTCCACCGCCGGAAGGGATTGCAGCGGATCTTCGTCGAGGGCGGGCTGGGCGACGCCGTCCTCGCTCGCGAGGGCGTCCGTGACCCGCTGACGCAACGTGGCAAGTTCATCCAGATGGCGCAGCAGCTCGAGCTCAGCCGCGTTCAGTCGGCTCTCGGCATCGCGCAAGGCCCGATCTGCTTCGCGGGCCCGGGCATCCTCGGCCAGAGCCGCGGCCTCGCCTGCCTTCACCTGGCCGGTGAGCGGCCCATGCGCGTCATCAAACTCAGCCTGGCGGGCCGCTGCCGCCCGCTCGGCTTCCGTTAGGGTGATGAGCGCGGTTCGGGTGGGAGCGATTTGCGCCCTCAGATCGACCGTCCGCCGGGCGGCCGCGTCGCGGGTCTGGGCGCCTTCGTTCAGCGCCGCGATGCGCTCACGTTTGGCGCTTTCGGCATTTCGGTTCGCTTCTGTCGCCGACGCCACCGAGGCAAACGCCGCGTTGAGTGTGTTCACCCATCCGGCCTCGGCGTGCGCCGGGCGCGCAACGGTTGACGCGGCTTCAGGCTCCGACTTGGAAAACAGCGAGAGTTGTAACTGTCCGCGCAGTTCGGTCTCGATCTCGGCCAGCCGGGCGGCCGCCTCGCCCTGAGCGGACTCCGCCTGTTGCGCGTCGCCTGTGGAGGCTTCCAGGAGCGTTCGAACCTCAACCTGTTCCTGCTCGATCCGGCCAATGTCACCCATTGACTGGGCGAGCTGTTCTTCCAACCGGACAATCCGGCGCCCGGCGTCGTCGCGTTGGCTGCGGCGGTGGGTGGCCTCGCCCCCAAACGTCTCCTGGGCCCGGGCGCTCTCGTCAACCTTGTGGCGGGCCGCTTCGGCCGCCCGCTGAGCTTGCTCGCGCGCGGCCCGGGTCTGGGCCACCTGGGCGCGGGCCTGTTCGGGCGAGATCCATTCCGCGGACAGCGGCGCGTCGGCCGTTTCTGAATCGTCGCCAAGCACGATTGGACGCCGCTCGCCGGCCGGCAAGGTCAGCACCCCGTTGGCGCACACGCACTCGCCATCGCGGGTCACAAACCGGCAGCCTTCGGGTAGTTGGGTAGCCAGGGCCCGCGCCGCATCCAAATCACGGGCCACAAAGGCCCGCCCGGCCACCACTTGCAGGACCGGCCGGAGCCAGGCCGGGGCCGAAATCATGTCCATCAGCGGCCATGCGCCGAGGGCAAAGGCCCGTTCGCCCAACTCACCGATATCGACCGTTGCCCGGATGTTGCCAAGCGGCAGGACGAGCAACCGGCCCTGGGCGTTGGGGTGGGCAAGCCAGCGCCGAATGCCGGTCACGCCATCCTCGCTCTCGACGATGAGGGCCTTGAGCTGCTCTCCCAACGCGGCTTCGACCGCGCGCTTGTCGTCGGGGCGAACCTGGATCAGCGCGCCGAGCGTGCCGGCCAGACCGGGCAGGCGGGCGGCCTGGGCGGCAGCCAGCAAATCGTCGGATCCCTGCTGGGCGCGCATCTCGGCAAACACTCTGAAGCGCTGGGTCATCCGCTCTTCGGCCTCGGCCGCCGCAACGGCCGACTGGGCCGCGCTCAGGGCGGCCCGGGCCGCGTCGAGGCCGCGGTGGGCCTCGTCCACACTGGCCCGCAATCCGGCCACGCGCGCCGCGTCCTGCTCGAGACCCTGCTCCGTTCGACCCAGGGATTGAATCTCGCGTTCTCGCTGGGCGCTGAGGCTCTCATTCCGCCCCTGGGCATCGCCGATCTGGCGCTGCAACTGGGCCTGTCGCGAGCGGATGCCCGCGGTCCGGTTCTGCGCGGCATTCATCGCGCTGTTGAGCCGGAGCAGCTCCTTCTGAGCGGCGGCCTGGTTGGTCTCGAGTTCGTCCCGGACCGTCTGGCGCTCGGTTGCCGCCTGTTGGGCGATCGCGAGGCCGCGCTGCTTTTCATCGAGCCGGGCCTGCGCGGCGAGCGAGAGGGCGGCCGCATGGGCGGCCCGCGCGCTCAGCCCGTCCAACGCGCCTCTTCGACTCACGGCTTCACGCTCGGACTCCCCAAGCTGAGCGGCGAATGCCCGGTCGCGCTCGCGGGCCACGGCCAGCTCGCGCGAGAGGCGCTCGACGGTCCGCCGCGCTTCGTCGCGCAGCGGCTGAAGTGTCGCGATCCGGGCCCGGATGTTGGCCAGGGTCTCGCGAATTGCGCTGCCCGCTTCGTCGCGCTGGCGCACCCCGGCCATGGCCGCGGCGACATGCGCGCGCGCCCAATCCCGGCCCTCGGTGTGGCGGATGATGGCCTCGCGCATCGTGCGGGCCTGGATGCCGAACCAGGCTTTGGTCAGCGTTTCGAGCTCGGCCGAGAGGGTCTGATATTGGCGGGCGCGCTGCGCCTGGCGCTCGAGTTGGGCCAACCGGGGGGTGATCTCGGCCAGGATGTCGCGGGCGCGCTGGAGGTTGCCGCGGGTCTCCTCGAGCTTGCGCAGGGCATCCTCGCGCCGGTCGCGATACGCCCCGATCCCGGCCGCTTCTTCGAACAGGGCCCGGCGTTCCTCGGGCTTCTGGGCCAGGGCATTGTCGACCAGGCCCTGGCCGATGACGGTATAGGTTCGCTCGGCCAGGCCGGTGTGGCTGAGCAGGTCGGCCACGTCGCGCAGGCGGACCCGGTTGCCGTTGAGCAAATACTCGTTTGCGCCGTCGCGGTAGGCCCGCCGGCCGATCTCGATCTCGGTGAATTCGATCGGAAAGAACCCGTCGCTGTTATCAAACGTGAGCAGGACTTCGGCCATGCTCGCCCGGGGGCGGCGGGCGCTCCCGGAAAAGATCATGTCGTCGGTCCGTTTGCCGCGCAGCAGCGAGTACGACTGCTCGCCGAGCGCCCAGCGCACGCCATCCGCGACGTTGGACTTGCCGCTCCCATTCGGACCGATGACGGCGGTGATGCCGGCCCCGAACTCGAACGCCTGCCGGCTGGCGAATGTCTTGTAACCCGAGAGTGTGACCTTCTTGAGACGCATGGACCGGCGATTGTACCGGCGAAAGGAATTGGGCGCGCGTAATCGGGTTAACTGAAGAAGTGTTACTGATTAGAGGGGCGATGGCTGATGGACGACGAATGACGTGGCTGCGCGTTCCCGACTAGAATAGGCCGATCTATGTCCCCGGCCAGCGATGAGCGGGTGGAGCCGCCGGTCGACTCGCTCACCAGTCTTCTATCTCTGATTTCGCCTCGGGTCGACGAGGCGGGGCTCGAGCTGGTCAAGCGCGCCTACGGGGTGGCCGAAGAAGCGCACCACCTGCAAGAACGCAAGAGCGGCGGGGCATACATCAAGCACCCCCTGGCCGTGGCCGGCCTTCTGGCGACCATCAATCTTGATGCCGCCGCCCTCAGCGCCGCGCTCCTGCACGATGTGGTGGAGGACACCGAGGTTGGTTTGGAGGACATCCGGCAGCAATTTGGCAAGGAAATCTCCGAACTGGTTGACGCGGTGACGAAGTTGAGCAAGACCGCCGACTATCGAACCGACCGCGAGGCGGAGAGCCTGCGCAAAATGATGGTCGGGGTGATCAAGGACCCTCGGGTCATCCTCATCAAACTGGCCGATCGCCTGCATAACATGCGCACCCTTGACGCGCAAACGCCTGAGAAGCGCAAGAAAATTGCCCGCGAGACGCTCGAAATCTATGCGCCGCTGGCCAACCGGCTCAGCATGTGGGAATGGAAGCAGGAGCTGGAGGAACTTGGTTTTGAGCACGCCGAGCCGCAGGCGTATCAGTCCATCCAGGGGATGATGGCCGAGGACGCCGACGCCCGCCGGGCGACGCTCGACAAATACATCAAGATGCTGACTGAGGCGTTGGCCCGGGTCGGGCTCACCGACGTTGAGATCACCGGGCGGACAAAGCAGGCTCATAGCATTTGGCGCAAGATGCAGAGCAAAGAGCGCAGTTTTGACCAGATCATGGATACCCGGGCGCTCCGGGTGATTATTGAGGACGGAGCGCCCCGCAACGATGCCGCCAGCCGGGTGACCCAGAATCCATGCATGACCGATGATTGTGACGACGTGCCGGTCGAGGCCATCATGCAGGGCCTGAACGAGGAACGGCAGCGCGAGGCCGAAATCAAGTCGGCTGAGTCGCTCCGTCAGCGCGAGGAACTCGCTGTATTTCGGTGCTATCAGGTGCTGGGCGTGACCCACCAGCTATGGACCCAGATCCCCCGCGAGTTCGACGATTACATTTCGCGTCCGAAAAGCAACAGCTATCGCAGCCTCCATACAGCAGTCCGGACCGGCGACGGTAAAACGCTGGAAGTTCAGATCCGGACCCGCTCGATGCACAACCACGCCGAATACGGCGTGGCCGCCCACTGGCTCTACAAGGAATCGGCGATTCTGAGCGGAAAGTATCAACAGTATTTGAAGACGCTGCAGGATTCGATCCAGAGCCTGAGCACATCGGAAACTGATGCCCCCGGTTTTGTGGACGCGCTCAAGGAGCAGAACGTCGACCATCTCAAGGAGACGGTCTTCTGCTTCACGCCGAAGGGCAAGCTCATCGAGTTGCCGGTCGGCTCGACTATTCTGGATTTCGCCTATCACGTCCATACGGATCTGGGCCATCGCTGTCGCGGCGCGCGGGTCAATGGCATCTTCCGGCCCGTCACTCAGAAGCTGGAGGACAACGACCAGGTCGATGTGATGATTCGGCCCGAAGGCGGGCCCAGCCGGGATTGGCTGCGCGGCGACTACGTGCACACCTCCAGCGCCCGTAACAAGATCCGCCAGTATTTCCGGCGCGTGGATCAGACCCAGAACATCGCGGCCGGGCGCGAGATCATCGAGCGCGAATTCCGCCGGCTTTCGGTGACCGAGTGGATGACGGTGGCCGAACTCCTCATCCTGTTCAAGATGGAGCCCGACCAGGAAGCCGATCTCTTCGAAAAAGTCGGCTCGGGGGTCATCTCGCAGACCAGCATGGCCTCGCGCATCCTCGAGGAGGATAAGCGCCGGCATCAGGGCCGCGAGGCGCGCGTGAGCATTATCCAGGCCTTTCTCCGCCGGGCTGACTCGCGGATCGACAAGACCGTCAAGCGCGGTTGGGCCGTCCCGGGCGCGCATGGCCTGCTCATCAAGGAGGCAACCTGCTGCAAGCCCCTCCCCGGCGATCAGGCAATCGGCTATCTCACCCGAGGCCAGGGCATCCGGGTCCATCGCCGCGACTGCAAGAACCTCTTGAGCGCCGAGGGCAACCGGCTTATTGACGTCGCCTTTATGGTGGGCGACACGATTACGACGATTGACGAGGTTCAAATCCTGATCACGGGCGCGGATCGGCCCGGGCTGCTGCATGACATCACCGGCGTGCTCACCCGCCAGGTCATCAATATTCTGGATATCAAAATCATTCATCGCGACAACCGGATGGGCGAAGCGGTGGTCTGGGTGAAGGCTGGCATCTCGGATGCCCGTCAGCTTGCGATGGTCCTCGAGCAACTCGGCTCGGTGCCCAACGTTCTCGAAGTCCAGCGCGTCACCCGCGCCCGCTAGCGCGCTGCCTTAGCCCGGCGCAGATCCGGCAGCCTGGCCAGCGAGTCCGCATGCTGGGCGAGAAAATCGTGCAGGGCGCCGGGCCGGAAATCCACCCGGTTGAAGGAGGCCGGGCGCAGGCTTAGGAAGTACGGCACGTATTTTCCGCGATCTGGATCGCTCAGTTCGGGCCCATCCCGGCGCGACAGATTGAGGTCAATCAAGCGGCACACAAAAAAGTGTTCGCGCATCAGATAGCCCTTGGACAGGTGGGTGTCGATGACCAGCACCTTGCGCAACACCCGGATGCGGGCGCCCAATTCCTCCATCGCTTCGCGCCGCAGGGCATCTTCGAGGCTTTCGTCATCCGCTTCGACGCCTCCGCCACAAGTCACAAAGTAGTGCGGCTTTTCAGGCTTGATCCGCTTGATCACCAGGATTCTGTCCTGGCCGATGAGAATAATGCCCCGGACGCGGTCGTTGATCTTCATGTGCGCACATTGAGTTTAGCGCCGATTTATCCGCGACCGCCGTCGGCGGACCACTGTCTCGAGTTTGCGCTATCATCTCATCCAGCCTCCCCATGTCGTTTGTTCATCTCCACGTCCACTCTGAATACTCGCTTCTTGACGGCTTGAGCAGCGTCAAGGCTCTGGCTGCGCGCGCGGCCGAACTTGGCATGCCGGCCCTGGCGCTGACCGACCACGGCGCAATGCATGGGGTGATCGAATTCGCCGATGCCTGCGCCGAAAATGGCATCAAACCCATTATCGGAATTGAAAGCTATCTGGCGCGGTGGGGCAGGCGCATGCAGGACCGGGACGGGGCCAACGACCGGCAGCCCTATCATCTCCTTCTGCTGGCCCAGAACAACGACGGCTACAAGAACATGATGCGCCTGGCGACGCTGTCGCAGCTCGAAGGGTTCTACTACAAACCCCGCCTTGACCACGACACGCTCGCCCGGAACTCCGCCGGCATCATTTGCACGAGCGGCTGCATGGCCGGCGAGGTGCCCCGCCTGATTTCGCTCGGCCAGCACGACGAGGCCCGCCAGCGCCTATTGTGGTACCGCGACACCTTTCGAGACCGCTTCTATGTCGAGCTGCAGGACCACGACATTCCGGAGCTGCGCGAGATCAATCAACACCTCGTCGCCTGGGCCCGTGAATTCAGCCTCCCCCTGATTGCGACCAACGACGCGCATTACGTCAAGCGCGAGGATTCGGCCGCTCAGGACTTGATGCTGTGTCTCCAGACCCAGACCTTGTTCAACGATCCCAACCGGATGCGGATGAATAATGACAGTTACTATCTGCGCGACGCCGCGGAGATGCGGTCGATCTTCGATCCGATCGCGCCCGAGGCCGCGTCCAACACGCTGCGGGTCGCCGAGCAGTGCAATGTCACACTCAAGACCAAGAACTTTCACCTGCCGGTCTTCAAGCTGCCCCCGGCTATCCGTGACGACACGACTTATTTGCGCCAGTTGTGCGAGCAGGGATTTGAGGAACGCTACGGTATCCCGGCCGTTTCGGCCGGCCCGGCGGCTGCCGACGACAGTCCCATCGCCCTGACCCGCCGCAGTTCGCTTGCCCTCCCTTCGGCGGATACCCATCCGAACATGACACCGCGCAAACTTCGCGAGCGACTGGAATATGAGCTGGGCGTCATCATTGAGATGGGCTTCGCGACCTATTTCCTCATCGTTTGGGATTTGATCCGTTATTGCCGCGAGAACGGAATCTGGTGGAATGTCCGCGGCAGCGCCGCCGGCTCGATGGTTTCGCACGTCCTCGGCCTAACCTACATCGAACCGGTCAGCAACGACCTCTTGTTCGAGCGCTTCTTGAACCCGGGCCGCGTGTCGATGCCCGACATCGATATGGACTTCCCGGACGATCAGCGCAACAAGCTGGTGGACTATACGATCGAGACCTACGGCAAGGATCAGGTTGCCCAGATCATCACGTTTGGCACCATGCAGGCTCGGGCGGCCCTCAAGGATGTGGGCCGGGCTTTGGACGTTCCGCTGCCCGAGGTCACCCGGCTCACTTCGCTCGTGCCGGCCGTGCCCGGAAAGCCCGTCAATCTCAAGCAGGCCCTGGAGGAAGTTCCCGACCTCAAGCGCATCTACGAGACCGAGCCGGTTTTGCGCGACTTGTACGACCGCGCCATTAGCGTCGAGGGCACCACCCGGAACGCCGGCACCCACGCCGCGGGCGTCGTGATTTCGGACAGGCCGCTGATTGAGTATGTGCCGTTGCACCGGCTGACCGGCACCCCGCTGACCGAGAGGCTCAATGCGGTCACTCAGTTCGAGATGACCCAGCTCGAGGCGATTGGGCTGCTCAAGATGGACTATCTTGGCCTGCGCACCCTGACCATCATGCGCCGGGCTTGCGACCTGATCTTTCAGCGCCACGGAAAACGGTTGGATTTGAATACGATCCCCATCCACGAAAAGCTGATCTACGACACCTTGGCCCGGGGCGACGTCGCGGGTGTCTTTCAAGTGGAAGGCAATGGGATGCGCAACCTGATGGTCAACATGCGCCCGGCCCGTTTCGAAAATATTGTCGCCGCGCTCGCCCTGTTCCGGCCCGGGCCGATGGAGCAAATCCCCAAGTACGTCCGCCGCATGCATGGTGAGGAGAAGGTCGAGTACCGCCACCCCGATCTGGCGATATCGCTGGCCGAAACGTACGGCATCATCGTCTACCAGGAACAGATCATGCGGGTGGCCCGCGACATTGCCGGCTACTCGGTGGGCGAGGCCGATACGATCCGCAAGGCCGTGTCAAAGAAGAATGCCGAGCAGCTCCTCAAGCACCGCGAGAAATTCACGGCGGGCGCGGTTCGCAATGGCTACACCGCTGAACTGGCCGACGGCATCTTTACCGAC
>JBKJQK010000054.1:0-2565 GCA_046594095.1 Anaerolineae bacterium
GTCGCGCGCGGGTGGGCGTCATCAGCGCCGTCGGCGTCGTGCGTAGGCGGGCGTACCTGACACAGTTACCTATAGTGCCCTTTCAGTCTGCCTCCTAGGCTGTCTTCAACGTCCCAGCCGGACGGGAAATGGGCCCGACGCCGCCGGGGCGCGGGCGCCGCCCGCGACGCCCGCTGTCGTTGGCTGGCGTCCTGGCCATCCAAGGGACCGTTGCACTGGGGAGAGATCGCATGAAGTGCCGAAAAAATCTCCGGGTCCTCTTTGCCGAGTACAACGCCGCCTCGGCGACGGACAAGCCAAACACGGTCCTGATGAAGACCAAGACCGCGATATTGGCCCTCAAGAATCCTGCGCTGCATCCGAGTCAGCTAATGGCCCGGCCCGACGTGGTAGCCGCTATCGCCAACGACATTGCCATGGGCATGCTTGGCCCGGGCTCCACGCTGGTCAGCCGCTACGACGATTTCGTCTGGGCTCACCATCAGGTGATGATGCAGGGGCCCAACGATCCCCTCGGGCCCAACCTTGCCCACCGGGGACCGGCGTTCGGCCCGTGGCATCGCGAGCTCCTGAAGTTGTACGAGCAGGAACTGCAGAATGCGGCCGGCGATCCCGATCTCACCCTTCCCTACTGGGACTGGACAAAGGACCAAAGCGGAACGGATCCCGGGTTCCCGTTCACGGCCGACTTTCTTGGCCCCGACGGCGCGGGCAATCCCAATGACAAGGTGACCACGGGAGCGTTCTCCCAAGCGGGCGGATGGATCCTGAACTGCGATGAGGAAGGGTTCGGTTTCCTCAGACGACATTTCGGCGGCGACGGACCGGGCTTGCCCACTGCGGCGAGCGTGAAGGCAGCCCTCGGCCTCACCCCCTATGACAGCAACCCGTGGAACCTCAGCGCTCCGGCAACCACCTTCCGGAACACGCTCGAAGGATGGGTCGGCCCGCGCCAGATTCACAACGCCGTTCACCGTTGGATCGATGGATCGATGCAGCCCGGTACCTCGCCGAACGATCCGGTCTTCTTCTTCCACCACTGCAACATTGATCGCCTGTGGGCAGTCTGGGAGCAGAAGAATCCCGGCGCCGCGCCCTATCGGCCGGACAACTCGACGCCGGCGGCCAGCGGCCTGACCCGCCTCAACGAAAACATGGCCACGTTCGGCCGCACCGCGACCGACCGCTACTTCGGGGTCGACGTGACCCCGGCCGGCGTCGTCAACAGCAAGGCGATCGTCTGGTACGACAGCGATCTGCCGGATCTGGTCAACGAGACCGGTGGCTCGCTTGCGTTTGTCGACGTACCTGAAGGGCTGACGACGTACAAGGCGGTGAAGTTCCGGGTCACGGGTTGCCGCCCGGTTCGATTCCGGATCAGCGGCGCTCCGACCGGCCGGTTCGGGCTGACCACCATGGGCACCGAATTCGTCGCGAATCCGGTGCAAGGCGCGGCGTTCCACTACGGATACGTGTGGGTCCAGCTGGCCTCGATTGCCGGACTGATCCCGCCGAGCGCGGTGGACATCCACGCCTACATCATCGATCAGGAGGGGTACTACGCAGCAACGGACGGCGGCGAGTTTGCGCTCGGTGACTTTCATGTCTCCCTGACCGGCACCAGCGTTCCTCGCGCGAACAACTCGGTGGCTCTGGTGCTCGACCGGTCCGGCAGCATGTCGGCTCCTGCCGGTGCGACCAGCACGCGGAGCAGTCTCCTCAAGAACGCGGTCAGCGTCTTCAATTCACTGATGCTGGGCAACGACGAGATTGCCCTGGTTTCGTTCGACGACCTGGTCGCCACGCCGGCCCCCATGCAGGCGGTCAGCGCCGGCGCCGTGGCCCCGGTCTTGGCGGGACCCGACCTCGATCCCCGTGGAATGACCTGGATCGGTGGCGGCATCCAGCAGGGATTCGCGGCGCTTGGACTTGCCACTCACGGGAACCGGTCGGTACTGGTTCTGACCGACGGCGTCGAGAACGTGCACCCCTACGTCGGCGAATTGCCGGCCGGCACCATCACGAATCGCACGTATGCCATCGGCTTCGGTCTTCCCGCCGACGTCAGTACCGCGGTCCTGCAGCAGATCACGGCCAACACCCATGGCGATCTGATCATCACCGGCGAGATTTCCACCGCGGAGCAGAGCTTCAATCTGACGAAGTACTTCGTCCAGATGCTCGCGGGCGTCACGAACATGAACGTGCTCCTCGATCCCCAGGGTTCGCTTTTCTTCGGGTCGAGACACGTGATTCCATTCCAGGTGACCGACGCCGACGTGTATATCGACCTCATCGCGCTTTGCCCTCTGCCGCAGCTCCTGGACTTCACACTGGTCACGCCGGGCGGCGCAACCATCACTTCGAGCGGGATCAACGTCGACTATGTGGTGCGGTCGCAGGTGGCGTTTTACCGGGTCACGCTTCCCGCGATCCCCGTCGATCCGGCTAGAAGCCATGCCGGCGAATGGCAGGCGATCCTCGCCCTCAAGGACCGGTCCGAGATCGACAAGTTGCTCAAGAACCGCGAGTTCGCAAGCCTGATCAAGAACGCCGCGATCGGAG
>JBKJQK010000068.1:0-4182 GCA_046594095.1 Anaerolineae bacterium
CGCTGGACGGGGTGTTAACCCTTCGACTGCCCGGCGCATCGCCAGCCGCGTTGCGGAAATAATACCCAACGCGTCGATTTCCGTGTTTTCGGCCCAGCCCACCGCCCAGGAAACCGCAATTTCGCGGATGATCCCGGCGTACCGCTCGCGATCGTCGGCCCGCAACAGTTTTGAATCCGTGACCCCGCGCAACCGGCGGACCGCGGCCGTGGTCACGGGCAGAATCACTGCGCCGGCTGCGACCGGCCCGGCCCAGGCGCCGCGCCCGGCTTCATCGATTCCAGCGACCGGCCCAAAACCAGCGGTGAGCAGCGCGCGTTCGTGGCGCATTGTGGGCGGGGCGCCCGGAGCAGGGCGGGGATGGCGCGCGGACCTCGCCCGGGGCGGCGTAGGCATCGCGCTAAGCGCGCCGATACGCGCCGCGCAAATCCGCCAATCGGATCTGGATGAGCTCGAGCACACCCCGGACCGAATCACGCAACAAATTGACCCGGCGCGAATGTTGGTAATCCCATTCAACTGGAACTTCGCGGACTTTGAAGCCGAGGCGTTTCGCCACGAAGAGCAACTCGACATCAAACCCGGCAGTTACCTTTGCGCCGGTCACTTGGGCCGTTTCAACCGGCTTGTAAAAGTGCAAATGGTCGAGAATGGGCGCAACCGCCGCGGCGCGGAACGCCTTGAAGCCGCATTGAGTGTCGGTGATTTCGTTGAAGCCGAGGATGACGTTGCGTAGGAGCATTTGTCCTCGCGACATGGCCTTGCGCCACACCGGCGCGTTGCGCCGATAGGTCCCGCGCGATCCAATCACGATGTCGTAGCCGCGCTCGAACCAGGGCAGGATGAGCTCAGCCTCGGCAATAGGCGTGGCTTGATCCATGTCGGTGAACAAAACGATCTCACCCGCCGCCGCTCGCATGCCGGTCGACACGGCAAACGCCTTTCCGCGATGGGGATTCCGCATGAGACGAAACCGGGTGTGTTCGAGCGCAAACGCCTCAACCAAAGCCGCAGTCTCATCCGTGCTGCCATCGTCGACGACGATTACCTCGCTGCCAAAGTGCTGCTCGGACAGATACGCATCAACCGTATTCAGCGCGCCTGCCTTCAAGTTGCCTGCTTCGTTGTATGCGGGGATGACGACGCTTAGCCTCAGCTTCATGCGAAATCGATTATAGACGCGCCGCGAGTATTAGGCCAGACCGGATTTGATCGCCTGGGCATAGGCGCGAATGCGCTCGGCCCGCAAAGCGCGTTTGTGGCCGGCCAGCCACTTGGCCGATTCTAGAAGAAGCTGGACCCAAAAGCCGGCCAGGAGCGCAGCGCGCACGAACCCGCCCGCGACGGGGCCATGGTGCTTGTCAAAGTACCGGGCTCGACTGGTGTTGAAGCGAATCATTCGCTGGCTCGTCACCTGGTCGCTGCTCCGGGCCTCAAGGTGGGTAATGGTGGCGCCCGGAAACCATATCACCCGCCAACCGGCCGCCTTCATCCGTCGGCACCAATCTGTTTCTTCAGAGTACATGAAGAAACGCGTTTCGTCCATGCCCCCGACCTGGTCAATGGCCGTCCACCGCACGAGCATGGCCGCCCCGACCACCCAGTCCGCGTCACACGGCCTGTCGTTTGGCATGTCGCGCATGAAATACGCGTCGAGTACATTTCGGGGCGCAATTGGCTGGAGCCAGGTGCTTTCAAAAACAGCCGTGGCCAGGGTGGGGAACCGCCGTCGCGACGACTGCTCCTCTCCATTGCCATACACAAGCCGCGGGCCAATGACACCGGCGCCGGGCGTCTTCTCCGCGCATGAAATCAGGGCATCCAGCGCGCCCGGCGTTACAAACGTATCGGGGTTGAGGAGCAGAACGAAGTGGCCGTCCAAGGGCCCGGCCGGCAGCGCCGCGCGCGCTGCCGCAAGGCCATCGTTGTTGCCCCCGGTGAAGCCACGGTTGGCGGAATTGCGAATGAGCCGGACCAACGGGAATTCCCCGGCCACCATATCGCATGTCCCATCCGCGCTCGCGTTGTCAACCACCACGACGGTCATTCCGCCCGACGACGGCGGGCTGGCCTCGAGTGACGCCAGACACGCCTTCAGGAGCGCTCGCACATTCCAGCCCACGATGATGACAGTCAGCATCTGACCCTCGGGCGCGGCCTCACACGTTCCGCTGAGCGTAGGCGTCAGCCAGCTCGACCAACGAAGCCTTGAATCCGCCTTCTGGGAACGCCCGCAACGCCGCAACCGCCGCCCTCGCCGCAAGCGCGGCTTCCCGGCGTGAGGCTTCAACCGCATCGGACTTGCGAATTCGCTCAATCAGCCGGTCATAGCCGGCCCGATCGCATTCACCCCGCAGTGCGCAAGGCATATCCGGGTCGCCGGGAAAAAGCTCAGCGTAGCGCAGGACCGGCAGCGTAATCAAGCCACGGCGCAGATCACTCCCAACGGGTTTCCCAACCGTCGACTGGTCGCCCGTGAAGTCGAGAATATCATCCACGATTTGGAAGGCCATCCCAAACTCGCGGCCATACTCGCGCAAGGCCTCGGTTTCGCGCTCCGTTGCGCCGCAGACGCTCGCCATTGCGGTCGTCGCCAGCACGAACATCGAAGCCGTCTTGGCGTAAATGCGGCGGGCGTAATCTTCGCGAGTCCCCCGGGTCTCCCAATTCGAAAACCCCTGGCGCAGCTCACCCGCGACAATGACGCTCAAGGTATCGGCAAAGATCGACATGGCTTGCACACTGTTGGAGCGGGCTGCAAGTTGGGCGGCATAGGCGAACAGGAAGTCACCGGTCAGGACCGTGGCGGCCGGCGTCCAGGCCGCGTTGAGCGTCGCGGCTCCGCGGCGCATGAGTGAACCGTCAATGAGGTCGTCGTGGACGAGCGACGCCGTGTGCAACATCTCGACTGCGCCAGCAAGATTGATGGCGTTCATGTGGGGCGGGTTGGCGCCCAGCATCCCGGCCACCAGCAGAGACACCGTCGGGCGGATTCGCTTGCCGCCGCTGTTTAGAATTACTTCCACCGCCCGCCGAAGTCCCGCGGGTTCCATGTCCGGGAAATCGTGGAGAACGCGCTCGACTCGCGCAAGGGATGGGCCGACCAAATCAGCCATCAGGGTCCTGTCCATCGGGGTGGACGGTGTCTCGATTAAGGAAGCCATGGAAACGTGTGCTGAAGTCATTGTACCTGCCCCTGTGAGCCCGGGATTCTTGGGTCTATCTTACCCGGCGGCATTTCCACAAGCTGTGAAGGACTTGAGTGAATGTTGAAGAAATCCAGCGCATGGCGGGTGGTCACTTCCCCAATATCATCCATCTCAAGTTTGCGAAGCTCGGCCAGCTTCCGCGCAATCGTGGCGACGTGACCGGGTTCGTTTCGCTTCCCGCGAAACGGGTGGGGGGCGAGGTAAGGTGAATCGGTCTCCAAAAGGATTCGATCGACTGGCCATCCCGTGATGATTTCCCGCAGCTCCGTCGATTTGGGATATGTCAGAGGTCCTCCCACACCGATTGTGTAGCCGCGTTCGAGGGCGAGCCTTGCCTGGCGCGCGTCTCCACTGAATGCGTGTAAGAGGACGGGGACTTCGGACTGCCCGCCATTCGCCTCAACCAGGGTCGCCAGCACATCGTCCATCGCATCCCGGCAGTGGATGATGATCGGCATTCGCAAACTCCGGGCAAGCTCAATTTGAGCCACAAAGGCGGAAAGCGCCACAGCCCTGGGGAATGTGTTCCAGTGATAGTCAAGCCCGATCTCGCCGATGGCGACGACCCGCTCTGAGGCAGCCAGCCGTTCGATCTGCAACAGGGCCTCGCTGGTTAACTCACCGGCTGAGTTGGGATGAATCCCAACTGCCGCCCACACATCGTTGCGCGTCCCAGCCAGGGCAGCCGCCCGGGCGCTACTCGCTAGATTGAAGGCCGGATTCAGGAACCGCAGGACCCCGGCGGCCCGGGCCCGCCAGATGACATCCTCCCGATCGGAGTCGAAGACAGGGAGATCGAGGTGACAGTGACTGTCGAAAAGAGTCAAGGGCTAAAGGCCAGCCACTCGCACGCCGTCTTCAAGGATCGGGCGCACAAGCTCTTTGCGAAGCGTTTCCGTGTAGACGCGCACGATCGGCTCGGTGCCGCTCATGCGGACAAGCAACCAACCGCCGTCTTCGAGCAAGAACTTGA
>JBKJQK010000196.1:0-4790 GCA_046594095.1 Anaerolineae bacterium
CTTCTTCGGCCGGAGCGTCGGCCGGCTCATTCAGCGCAGCCAGAATGCCCTTGAATGCCGTCTTGTACAGCCAGCCTGCCTGGGTGAACGGCAGGGCGCCCTGGCGCCGCACATGCCGCCAGTAGCGGCCCAGGTCGCGCTGAAAATCGGCGGCCTGTGTGCTGAGGGTATTGGCCGGCGGCCGCAACTCGGGGAGGGGGCCGGGACCGGCATCTTTGGTCATGTGCGCACTCCGGGGGTGAATCCCTTGTCGGTCAGCTCTTCCACCAGCGCGTCGACCGCCTCGGATCTGACCGCGACCACCCGCGCCGAAATCTGATACACGATCGCGTCCCGGAGCGAAGTCGCAGCCAGGAGCTCACGCAACGCCAGATCGTCGCCCAGGGTGAGCAAACTGACCGATTCATAGGCCCGGATTCGCCCGAATCGCTCGGCGATCGCGCGGAACCGGCGCCGGGTCTTGGCCGGCATCGGCGCGCCGATTTCGATAAACCGGGCGGCCGCCACATCCGGGCCAAAACCCGCGACGAGCGCGCGTTCGAGGCTGGCGGTCGTGATCCGGTAGGTGAAGGGCAACTCGCCCGGGTCGCCAATCAGTCGGGCGAATCCGAGAAACGGCGCGCGCTCAGGCGCGGGCGGCATTCGCCATTCCGAATCGCTCGTCCAGGCGACGGGCTCGCTCGCGCGGACGGCCGCCCGGGCGACCGCGGGCAGGGGCAGGTTTTGCGAGCGATCCTGTTCGACCAGCCACTTTCCGGTTTCCGTGAGCCGGAAGGCCGCGAGTCGGCCGGACTCAATCACGGTCTCGACTGCGCCCAGCCAGCGCAGCGGGCCGAGCAGCATCTGCTCGATGATCGCGCCGGCGCTCGCGTTCCAGTCTTCGGCCTTGGAGGGCTCGGCTCGCGGGCGCGTTCCCACCCCGAGCCAAAACACGTCCTTCCCGAGAAACGTGTTCACGCAGCCGGGGTGAAACTCCCAGAGCGCCTTGCGCAGCGCCGGCCAGTCCGACCAGCCGGCGGTCTGGGCGCCGCGCAGAATACGTCCAACGTAGCGGCGCAATGCGCACCACTCTGCCCCGATATGCCCGGGGGTCAGGTCCGACGCGCCAACCGCCCGGTAAACCGGCACGCCGGACAGGCGGGCCTCAATCCCAAAGACGAGGTTGTTCGTCCAATGGCTCCAGGCTTCGGCCAATTTGTCCTCGTCGGACATCGAAAGCCAGGTTTCGTATTGCTGCGGCCTGATCGCGCTGACGGGTTTGGCCATCCCGGCCGCGGGCGGCATGATCAGGTTCATGCTGGCGGCCAGGCTGACCAGAAATGCGCACTGATTGGGGTTCAGTCCGGTTTGTCCGGTCAGGCGGGCCGCGCCGGCGGGGCCAATGAGGTCGTCGGTGATGACGCGCGCGCCCGCCCGCGGATCGGGCGCCCAACCCGCGCGCGAGCGAAGTATCCGGTCGGCCTCTTCGGCGTCGTGCTCCCATGCGCGCAGCCAGGGCGTCTTGCTGGCCTGGGCATGGGCGGGCAGCGTCGGGCGCATCTCCAGCGGGGCCGCGAAGATGGCGCTCAGGACCTGATCCATATCGGACAGAAAGGCGCCCGGCGCCGACACGCCCGATTCGTTGGGCGTCCGCGCTGGCGCAATGCGCCACTCCAGGACCGGGACGAGCGTGTCCTCGGGCAGCGGCGGCCACTGGTAGAACACATCCCGATACGTGCCGTAGTAGGTGAATCGCGAGGGAAAGATCATCGCCCGCCGGCGCAGGCCCTCCAGCACTTCAGTAAGCCGCCGCTCGGAGTCGATCGTTGGGCCGCCGCGCGTCCAGAGCGCGCCGGCAAGTCCGCGCGGAATTGGAAGGTTGTGGTCGCGGGCGGTCAATGCCCGCCGGACGAAACCAGCCTGGTCCGTGTCCAGCCCGGCAAGAAATAGTTCTGGGTCGCGGGCCGCGCGGGCCATCCGGTCGCGCAGCTCTGTCGCGGTCTGCCCGATAAAGCCCGTCTTCGACGTGCCGCGCAGGGTGAGCCCAAGCACGCGGGCCAGTTCACGCAATTGGGTCGCCGAAAACTCGGCGTCTATAGTCGCTTCGAGAAGGATGGGTGGCGCCTGGGCGCGCATCGCTTCGGGCCACAGCTGGCCGCTCGCGGGCGCCGGCAGGCGCTCGCGAGCTGGCCGCGCCTCCACGTTTGGCGCCTCGGGCGCCGCGTCGCTGGCCGGCGCGGGCACGGATCGCGCCGGTGGCTGGGGGACGACCGCTGACTTGCGCTGGGCCATGTCAGTTCAAATAACCGGCGACCGTGCGCCGGACAGGCGAGGCGGTCGTCGCGAGGACGGCCGGCTGATAGCCGGCAACCTCATCTTCATACAGAATCTCGTAGTGATAGCCTTGCTCGGTGAGGAACAACTGGCGTTTGGCGGCGAACTCCTGATCCAGGGTGTCGCGGGTGACGATGGAGTAGAAGTGGGCGAGCAGCCCGTTGGTCTTCGGGCGGAGCACTCGCCCGAGGCGCTGAGCCTCTTCCTGGCGCGACCCGAACATGCCACTCACCTGGATCAGCACGTTGGCGTCCGGGAGGTCGATCGAGAAATTGCCGACCTTGGACAACACCAGCCGGTTGATCTTGCCTTCGCGGAATTGCTGATACAGAATCTCGCGCTGGCTAACCGGCGTCTCGCCGGTGATCAGTGGCGCATTCAGGCGCTTGGCGATGATCTCCAACTGATCGAGGTATTGTCCGATGATGAGGGTCGAGTCGTCGCGATGCTTGCCGGCCAGCAGTGCCAGGACGTCGAGCTTCTTGCGGTTGGCCGACGCAAAGCGATACTTCTCGCCATGCGCGGCGACCGCGTATTCCATCCGGTCCTCGTCATCAAACTGAACCCGGATCTCATGGCACTCGGCCGTTGCGATCCAGCCTTGTTTTTCAAGGTCCTTCCAGGGCACGTCGTATTTCTTGGGCCCCACCAGGGCAAACACGTCCGTCTCGTGGCCGTCCTCGCGAACCAGGGTCGCGGTCAGCCCGAGCCGCCGGCGCGCTTGAATCTCGGCGGTCACCCGGAAGACGGGCGCCGGCAACAGATGGGCTTCGTCGTAGATGATCAGCCCCCACTCGAGCGTAGTGAAGAGTGACATGTGGGGGTATTCGCTGATGTCGATGACCTTGCTCTTCTTCGGCGCGGGAACGTCTTCGATGACCTCCTCCTCGAGTGTGCCCGGGGCCGTCACCAGGGCTTTGGCCTTGCGCGGTCGATAGGTCAGGACCTGGTAGGTCGACACCGTTACCGGGCGAATCTGCTTCTTGAGCCCGGTGTATTCGCCGACCTGGTCTTCGGTCAGATCGGTCTTGTCAAGCAATTCGCGAATCCACTGCCGGACCGCAACCGTGTTCGGGCACAGGATCAGAGTCGCGCATTGGGCGAGGGCCATGGCGGCAATGCCGACCATCGTCTTTCCGGCGCCGCACGGAAGCACGATAACGCCGCTTCCGCCGGCTGCGCTACCCCCCGCCCAGTACACCTCGGCCGCGTCCGTCTGGTACGCCCGCAAGTCGAAGGGCAATCCATGGGCGGTCAGCGGCCGGAGATGGATGTCGAGGTGCTGTCCGTCGACATAACCGGCCAGATCCTCGGCCGGATAGCCGATTTGAATCAAGGCGCGCTTGGCCTGACCGCGGTGCGCCGGATTGATTTCAAAGGTGTTGGGGTCGAGACGGGCCAGGGCGAGCGGCGCAAACAGCTTGTGGCGCGACAACTCCTCCATCAAGGTCCGATCCTCGGACACCACCAGCATCCGCCCGTCTACCACGATGATCCGGACCCGCCCATAGCGGCTGACCGTATCCGTGATGTCGACTTTGATGTTGTCAGGCAGCGGGTATTTGGAGAAGCGATCCAGGTCGTCAAGAATGCCACGGGCGGTCAGGCCGGCGGCCGCGGCATTCCATAGCGAGAGCGACGACACGCGGTAGGTGTGAACGTATTCCGGGCTCTTTTCGAGCTCGGCAAAGCGCGCCAGCGCATCCCGCGCGTCGGCGTATAGCGGGTTGTCAACCTCGAGGAGGACAGTCCGGTCGCTTTGGACGATCAAGGGGTTTTCTGGCCGATATCCCTGCATGTGAAACGGCAATTAGAACACAGGATTTGCCCCGGATCAAGTCCCGTTAACGTTTCCGTTGACGTTTGCGTTATCGTCGACGTTCGCGTTTGCGTCTACGTTCACGTCGACGTAAACGGGTGCGTGTGTTGCCACGGTCTCCGTACAATCAGCCCCGTGACGAATCTTCGGGCAATCGCCGCGCTTGGTCTCGTTGCGGCACTGGCCGCGGCGGCCGCAACGGTCCCGAGCGTGGCCGCTCAGCAGGATGATCGCCAGACGGCGCTGGAAGCGATCAACCGGGTCCGGACCCAAAACGGGGCGGGTCCGGTTGCGCCCAACGCGGCGCTGGAGCGGGCGGCCCAACGCCGGGCCGATGACATGGCAGCGCGCGGGGTGGTCGATCCGGGCACGCCGGATTTGGGCGCAATCGCCGAGGCCCAGGCCGCCGCGGGATACCCGTCCTGGCGCGGGGTGGCCCGTGTTGCTCAAGAGTTGACCTATGCCAGTAGTTCTGGTTTCTCCGGGGCGCCCGCCTATTTCCTGGATCAGGCGCGACTGAGCCGGGTCTTGCTCGACCGGCAATTTCGCGAGGTCGGCGTCGCATCGGCGTTTGCAAACGGGCCAGGCGGCAGAACAACCTATTGGGCGTTGGCGTTTGGCGCTCAGCCAAACGTCCTCCCGATGTTCCTGAATGATG